>NZ_JBJLSH010000041.1:0-41898 GCF_050871905.1 Kineococcus haloalkalitolerans | reverse complement strand
GCCGCCCCCGGGCGAGCCCCCCGGCCGCCCGGGGGGCGCGGGGCCGGGGGGGGGCGGGGCCGGCGCGCCCGCCCCCCCCCCCCCCCCCCCCCCCCCCCCCCCCCCCCCCCCCACGGCCGTCGTCCAGCCCTTCACGGGGCACGCCTCCACCAACTCCGGTCCCGGGACCTTGCGCATCATGTGCGTGCACGCCTCGCCCGTGATGGTGCAGGAGGACCTCGAGGCGTGACGTGCGGCGGTCCGCGCCGCTCGTCACGACGCGCGCAGCTGCCGGGGTGAGCCGGGGTGCGTCCCGGCTCAGGTCTCCCCGGTGCTCCAGGTGGCGCGCGACTCGTGCGCGAGGACGGCCAGCTGCACCCGGTTGTGCAGCCCCAGCCGGGACAGGGCGCTGGAGATGTCCGCCTTGACGCTGCCCACCGACAGGTAGAGGCGCTCGGCGATCTCGCTGTTGGACAGCCCCTCGGCGACGGCGAGAGCGACGTCGCGCTCGCGCCGGCTCAGCTCCTGCAGGCGGTCGGGAGGGGTGTCGCCGGGAACCGGCCCGCCCGCGCGGACGTGCTCGATGAGGTGCCCGAGCACGTCGCTGGAGACCGTGGGGTCCCCCGCCGCCGCGGCGAGCACGGCGGTCACGATCTGCTCGGGCGGGGTGTGCTTGAGCAGGAACCCCGAGGCCCCGGCGCGCAACGCCTCCAGGATGGTGCGGTCGCTGCGGAACGTCGTCAGGACGACGACCGCCGGTGGTCGCGAGACCTGCCCCAGCAGTTCCCGCAGCGCGGAGACGCCGTCGACCCGCGGCATCCGGACGTCGAGCAGCACGACGTCCGGCCGGGAGGTCTCGACCGCCGCGACGAGCTCGTCCCCGTCGCCCGCCTCCCCGACCACGGCGATGGCGGGGTGACCCGCGAACAGCAGCCGCAGGCCCGAGCGCACCAGCGGGTCGTCGTCGACCAGCAGGACCCCGACGGGACGGTCCGTCACCGCGCACCCGCCGGCAGGTCCGCCCGGACGCGGAAGCGGCCGGCGTCGACGCCCGCCCGCAGCGTCCCGCCGTCGAGGCGCACCCGTTCGGCCAGACCCACGAGGCCGTTGCCGCGGCCGGGCAGGTCGGCGTCCGTGACGCCGACCGGCACCGGGTTGTCCACGGTGACGTGCACGCGGTCGTCGTCGCCGCTGACCCTGACGCGCACCTCGGTGTGCGGGGCGTGCTTGCGGGCGTTGGTGAGGCACTCCTGGACCACGCGGTAGACGGTCCGCTGCACGGACTCGCCCAGCCGCCGGCCCTCGACGTCGACCACCACGTCGACCCGCTGACCGGCTGCGCGCGACTCCCGCACGAGCCCGGCGAGGTCGCTCAGGCGCGGCTGCGGACGCCCGGTGCCCAGCTCCTCGGCGTCGGCGCGCAGCAGGCACAGCAGCTCGCGCAGGTCCTCGACGGCCAGGTGCGCGTTCTCGCGGATCACCGTCGCCGCCGCGCGGACCTCCTGCACGGCCGGGGGTGCCGGTGACCAGGCCCGGAACTCCAGGGCACCGGCGTGCAGGGACAGCAGCGAGATGCGGTGCGCGAGCACGTCGTGCATCTCGCGCGCGATGCGCTCGCGCTCCTCGCGCCGGGTGGCGGCCAGCCGCTCCTCGTAGCGCTCCCGGTCCCGGGCGGCCGCCTCGGTGAGCCCGACGACGACCTGGCGGCGGGCCCGCCCGAGCAGGCCGACGCACAGCGCGAGGGCGTACAGCAGGGGGATCGTCACCGACCACGCGAGCCAGGACATGCCCGGGACCGGCACGAGCGCGTGGTACGGCAGCGCGCACCCGACGTGCAGCGCGGTCACCAGGACGGCCGTGCGCGGGCGGCCCAGCAGACCCAGGCGCGAGACGCCCACGAGCACGGGGAACCCCGCCGTGACCGCCAGCGAGCCGGGCACCACCAGCAGCAGCGCGCACGCCAGGGGGGACCGGCGCGTCCACCACAGCAGGCAGCAGGCGACCAGGCCCAGGGTGCGGTCGACCGGCCAGAACCAGTCCGGGACCTGAGGGCTGACCAGCGGTGAACCGAACCAGGACCACAGCAGCAGCGACAGCGCGAACACGACGGCGTCCTGCGCCCACTCGCCCGGACGCCGGGGGACGGCGAACGGGGACACGCGCCCCACCAGGTCGCGCCAGGCACCTCCGGCGGCGACGTCCGGTGCCGTCGTCATGGCCCGATGGTAGGGACGCGCGCCCACCCGGCGGCCGCGGCGGGAGGAACGCTGGCCGATCGGCTCGCGGTCCTGGCCGATCGGCACTGGCCGGAGGGCGCAGCGCCGCGCGAGCCTGGGGTCGTGACCACCGAACGGGGACCGGCCGAGTGGGCGCTGGAGCTGCGCGGACTGCGACGCGAGTTCGGGGACAAGGTCGCCGTCGACGACCTGGACCTGACCGTCCCGCACGGTTCCTTCTTCGGCGTCGTCGGACCCAACGGCGCCGGCAAGACGACCGCGCTGTCCATGGCGGTCGGGCTCCTGCGCCCCTCCGCGGGGCGGGCCCTCGTGCAGGGCGTGGACGTCTGGCGGGAACCCGTCGAGGCCAAGCGCCGGCTGGGGGTCCTGCCCGACGGTCTCGCGCTGCCCGAGCGGCTGACCGGTGGCGAGCTGCTCACCTACTGGGGACGGTTCCGCGGGATGCCCCGGCAGGTCGTCGCCTCCCGCACCGCCGAACTGCTGCGCGTGCTCGAGCTCGAGGAGGCCGAGCAGCTGGGCACGCTGGTGGGGGAGTACTCCACCGGCATGCGCAAGAAGATCGGCCTGGCGACCGCGCTGCTGCACACCCCGCGCGTCCTGGTGCTCGACGAGCCCTACGAGGCGGTCGACCCCGTCTCGGCCCGGGTGCTCACCCGCATCCTGCGGCGCTTCGCCGAGGCGGGGGGTTCGGTGGTCGTCTCCAGCCACGTGATGGCGCTCGTGGAGCAGCTGTGCGACCGGGTCGCGGTCGTGGCCCGTGGCGCCGTCGTCGCCACCGGGACGCTGGAGGAGGTGCGCGCCGGCCGCAGCCTGGAGGACCGCTTCGTGGAGCTGGTCGGCGCCCCGGCGCTCGCGGGGGAGGAGCTGACGTGGATCGGGGGATGATCTCGCTCAAGTTCGCGCTGCTGCGCAACAGCTCGCCGGGTCTGCGCAAGGCCGGCTGGGTGCTGGGCGCGGTCCTGGTGGTGGCCACGTGGGCGGCTGCCGCCACCGCCGCCGACGACGCGGTGCGCCGCTCGGTCCTGGCGCTCGCCCTGGCCCTGTGGGCGCTGGGCGCGGTGCTGGGCCCGGTGCTGATGAGCGGTGCGGGCGTCCTGCGCCCGGAGCACTTCGCGCTGCTGCCGCTGTCGCGCGCCGCGGTGGGGCGGGGGCTGCTGGTCAGCGCCTTCGTGGGCACCGCCTCGGGGTACGTGCTGCTCGCCCTGCTCGCCCCCACCTGGCACGCGGTGCTCCTCGACCCCGCCACGGTGGCCGTGGCCGTGGTCGGCGCCGTGCTGAGCTGGGTGTTCGTCATCAGCCTCTCGCGGCTGACCTACGGGCTGCTGGGCGCGGCGATGCGCACCAGGCTGGGCATCGAGATCGCCGGCGTGCAGTTCGGGATCATGTTCGCGGCGATGTTCGCCGGGTGGATGCTCGTCTCGGTCGCGACGCGGAACGTCTCCGTGCTGCTGCGCCGGGGGCTGCCCGAGGGCCCGGTCACCACCGCCCTCGAGGTCTTCCCGACGAGCTGGCCGCTGCGGGCGGTCGAGGCCGCGGCCGCCGGCGGCTGGGGCCGCGCCGCGGCGCTGCTGCTGGCCCTGCTCGTGCTGGACGCCGTGGTGGTGGGCGCGACGGTCGCGCTGCTCGTCCCGCGGTCCGTGCGCACCGCGCGTCGCCGGGGACGCCCGCGCTCGGCCTCCCTGGTCGCCGGGGCGGGGCTGCTGCCCGCGACGCGCACCGGCGCCGTCGTCCTCAAGGAGGTCCGGCAGTGGCGCCGCGACCCGTGGCGGGCGCTGGAGAGCTCCACGGCGGTCTGGACCGGTGTCGTCATCGGTGTCCTGGCCCTGCTCAGCGTGGACTTCGCACCGGTCGCCGCCTTCTCCGGCCTGATCGTCGCGTTCATGCTCGCGCTCAGCGGGTGCAACGTGTACGGGCAGGACGGGTCCGCCGTGTGGCTGGACGTGGTCGGGGAGGACGAGACCTCGGTGCGCTCGGACGTCCGCGGACGGCAGTGGGCGATGGTCCTCGTCTTCCTCCCGCGCGTGCTCGTGGTGACCGTCCTGTTCCTGTTCGCCAGCGGGGCGTGGTGGGCCGTCCCGTACCTGCTGGCCACGACCGCCGCGACCCTCGGGGCCGCCGCGGGCGCGGCCGTGCTGACCTCGGCCGTCGGCGTCTCACCCGGGGTGGACCCGCGCCGCCGCACCGGCCCCAACGACGCCAACGGCAACATCGCCCTGCACGTGTGGGTCGCGATCCTCGCCACCGTCCTGGGCGTGCTGCCGACCGCGGCGGTGGTCGTGGCGACGGCGCGCACCGGGTCCCCGGTCCTCGCGGTCCTGATGACCGTCGTCGGCGTGCTCAACGGGCTGGGCGCCGCGTGGCTCCTGGGCGCCGTCGCGGCCGGCTACCTGCGCACCCGCACGGTCGACGTCTTCAGCCGCATCCGCTACGGCCGCGTC
Organism: Kineococcus haloalkalitolerans; assembly: GCF_050871905.1. Lineage (NCBI taxonomy): Bacteria > Bacillati > Actinomycetota > Actinomycetes > Kineosporiales > Kineosporiaceae > Kineococcus > Kineococcus haloalkalitolerans. The sequence goes on along the minus strand of NZ_JBJLSH010000041.1, from coordinate 37,244 downwards.
TTCCACGAGGAGGCGGGCGGCGGCGTCCTGGACTGGATCGCCCGCACCACGCTCAAGGGCGAGCAGGACATGGCGGCGGCCAAGCAGGAGCAGCGCGAGGACCGCCTGCAGCGCGCCGGGAGACGGTGAGGAGCGCTGGGAGGTACCGCGGGACGACGGGCGCCCCGGTCAGCGCGCCGCCCGGCGCACCGGAGCCGGTGCCCCGGGCGGTGCGCCCGACAGGGCCTCCCCCGGTGGGCCTAGACCAGCGGGGCGTCCGCGGCGGTGGCGATGCGGGAGCGGACGTGCACCAGCGGCGTGGTGGAGGACTCGTCGCGCGGCAGGGCCTGGTGGGCGATGTCGGCGATGGCTCCGGGGCCGAAGACCAGGCACACGGTCGAGCCGCCGAACTGGAAGAAGCCGACCTCCTGGCCCTTGGTGACGTGGCGGCCGGCGGTGACGGCCTCGTCGACGACGCAGGAGGAGACGTCGGCCATCCCGACGAAGACGACCGCCACCAGGCCCAGCGCGGGCGCGTCGGCACGGATGAGGACCACGGCGCGGGCAGCGACGTGGGCCATGTACCCCTGGGACTCCTGAGGGACGGCGGCACCGGCTCCTCGCGTGTCCGCGTCGGAGAAGTAGGTGCCCGGGACGACGAAGGCCCGCTCGACCGTGCCGGAGACCGGTGCGTGCCAGCGGTGGTAGTCGGTGGCGCTGAGGTAGGCCTGGTAGACGGTGCCGCCGACGAGCTCGTCGACCGCCGGATCACCGGCGAGCATGTCCTGCAGGGAGTACGGCTGGTGCTTGAGCCAGAACCGGTCGGTGCGCTGGACGTCGCGCGCGAGGGCGTAGGGGGTCGACTCGCAGGGGCTGACGACGACCCGGTCGTCGTCGGGGGCCTCGACGGGCCGCTGACCCTCGCGGAAGCGGCGGGTGAAGAAGTCGTTCCAGGACGTGAAGCCCCAGTGCTCGCCGTGGGGGTCGTGCTGGTACTGGTCGATGCCGATCGTGGCCGCGGCCGACTGCGACATCCACCCGGCCTCGGAATCGTTGAGGACCGACAGGGACGCGGGGCTGTCCAGGTGCTCGCACCAGGCGGTGAGGACCTTCGCGAGCATCGCGTTGACGGTGGGGTTGCGGTAGGCGGCCAGGCCGGAGGGGGTGGCGGTGGTCTGGTCCAGGAGCGCCTGGACGGGGGTCATCACCATCGAGTCCTGGCTGTACTCCGGTGCCGTGGTGAGCACCGCGCCGAGCAGGCGCAGCAGCTCGGGCAGGTCCCGCACGTGCCGGGGACCGTGCTCCTCGTCGTCGGGGACCTCGGCGATCATCCGTTCGAGCTGCATCCGCACCAGGGCGTCGTGCTCGAGCAGGTCCTGGAACTCGGCGATCACCGGGTGCCGGGGCGCGTCGTCGCCGGCGTCGGCGACCTCCTGGCGCAGGTCCTCGACCCACGTCTGGACGCTGTCCGCATCGGGCAGCCAACCCCCCTTGCGCCGGGCGTCGGTGCTGGACCCCTGGTTCGCCATGCCACCAACGTAGGAGCGCGGCGGCCGTACCGCCCCCTCGCACCGGACGGGCACCGGGACCGTCCGTGGGACACCATCCCGGTGGACAGCGCGCCCCGGAGCGTGGCGTGGCAGCAGGCGACGGGCGAGGTGGACGAGTCACATGACCGCAGAGGGGTTCGACCCCGAGGAGGCCCTGCAGAGCACCGTCGGCCTGCTGGTCACGGTCGTCGAGGCGTGCGGCGCGGTGGTGATCGTCGTGGGTGCGCTCTGGGCGTTCATCCGCTTCGTCGGTGTGGGACTGCGCCGGCGCGACGCCTCGGCGTTCGTGCCGGTGCGCCTGGTCCTCGGGCGCTTCCTCGCGCTGGGGCTGGAGTTCCAGCTGGCCAGTGACGTGCTCCGCACGGCCGTGGCCCCCAGCTGGGAGCAGCTCGGCCAGCTGGCCGCGGTCGCGGCCATCCGCACAGCCTTGAACTACTTCCTCAGCCGTGAGATCGCCGAGGAACGCCGCCAGGTCGCCGAGGACGAGCAGGACGCCAGGGACCGCGCGACCCAGCCCGACCAGACCCGACCCGGCACCGCGCCGACGTGAACGTCGCCCTGGACCTCGCGGCCCTGACCGTTTCAGCCGCTGCGCTGGTCTCGGCGGTGGTGGTCCTGCTCTCCACGCGCCGTCCCAGCGCTGCCCTGCCCGTCCTGCTGGACCTGCTGACCGCAGCCGGGTTGCTGCGCCTGGCCGCGGACCCTTCCTGGCAGCGCATCGCCGGTGCCGCAGCGATCGTCGCGCTGCGCCACCTGCTCGTCCACGGGCTGCACGTCGGTGCGAGGACCCGGCCCTCCAGCACGCGATAGCCGCTCCAGCGGCGAGCTGCGCGGAGGCGACGGACGGCGACGGGCTCAGCTGCAGCCGGGGACTGACCGGGGGGCAGCAGCGAGGTGGGGCTCAGCTGTGACCGGCAGCCGGACCGTGGCCGGCGGCGAGACCGCGACGTCACGCGGTGGGTGGTCGTTACGATGCGGGCACGTGGACTCCGCCGTCCGAGGTGTCCTGAGGGGGAAGGACAGCTCACGTGGGGCAGATGCTGCCCGAGCCCGACTTCGCGCGGATCTTCGAGGAGACCCCGGCCCCGCTGCTGCTGCTGACGCCGGACTTCGTGATCGTGACCGCCAACCGGGCCCGGCTGGCGGCCACCGCCACGACGCTGGAGGCCACCGTCGGGCGCGGCTTGTTCGAGGTCTTCCCGATGAACCCCGACGACCCGGGCGCCGACGGGCTGGTGAACCTGCGCGACTCCCTCACCTCGACCCGCGATACCCGCCGCCCGCAGACGATGGCCGTGCAGAAGTACGACATCCCGATGCCCGACGGCAGCTACGAGGAACGGTTCTGGAGCCCCCGCAACGTCCCGATCCTCGATGAGCGTGGTGAGGTCGTCCTGCTGCTGCACCGCTCCGACGACATCACCGACTACGTCCACGCCCGCGACCAGGCTCAGGTGTCAGCCGAGCTGAGCGAACGTCTGCGCGAGCGTGCCGAACGTGTCGAGCACGACCTGTTCTCCCGCACCCGCGAGCTGGAGCAGCTCGTGGCCCACCTGGGGCGGGCGACCGCTCGCGCTGAGCTGCTGGCGAGTGTGACCAGTGAGCTGACCAGCACCCTGGACGGGGAGGAGGCCGTTGGCCGGCTGGCTGGGCTGGTGGTCCCCCTGCTCGCGGACTGGTGCATCGTCAGCCTGGTCACCGACGAGCAGCGCGGTGGGAGCCGGGCGAGCACGCGCGCCCTGCGCGACGTCGGCAGCTGGCACGCCGAGGAGGCCCTGCGCCCGGTGGTGGCCGAGTACACCGTCACCCGCCTGCAGCAGCTGCAGCCGGACTCGCTCCTGGACCGAGCCCTGTCCAGCGGCAGAGCGCAGGCTCGGCAGTCACGGGCCCTGGAGTACCTGGTGTCGGTGCTGGATCCGGGCCGGGCCCGTGACCTGGTGCTCGAACTGGCCCCGGAGTCCCTGCTCGTCCTGCCGCTGCGGGCCCGCGGACGGACCCTGGGCGTGCTGACCCTGGCCAACGGTGCAGCCCGCAGCCCCATCACCGCCGAGGAGACCGCCACGGCCACCGACATCGCCGGGCGGGCCGGGCTCGCGCTGGACAACGCCCGCCTGTACCGGCAGCAGCGCGAACTGGCCGAAGCCCTGCAACGCTCGCTGCTCACCGACCCCGCGCAGCCGGACGACCTGCAGGTCGTCGTGCGCTACACGCCGGCCGCCGAGAGCGCTCAGGTCGGCGGGGACTGGTACGACTCCTTCGTCCAGCCCGGCGGGACGACGGTCCTGACCATCGGTGACGTCCTGGGGCACAACACCGAAGCGGCAGCAGCCATGGCTCAGATCCGCTCGCTGCTGCGCGGGACCGCTCTGGCCACCGACGCCGGGCCCGCCGACGTCCTGTCCGGTGTGGACCGGGCGATGCTCGCCCTGGAGCTGGGCACGACCGCCACGGCGGTCGTCGCCCGCCTGGAGCAGACCGCCGAAGAGGCCGAGCGCGGGGTGCGGCGACTGGTCTGGTCCAACGCCGGACACCCACCACCGGTCCTCCTCGTGCAGCACGCAGGGGTGTCCCTCCTGCAGGCACCGGCCGCCGAACTGCTTCTGGGGGTCTGGCCGGATGCGCCCCGCAGCCAGAGCAGCGTCGCGCTCGAGGCGGGCTCGACCGTGCTCTTCTACACCGACGGGCTGGTCGAACGCCGCGGTGAGACGTTGGACGACGGCCTCAGCCGCCTGGAGAGCGTCCTGCACGAGCTCACCGCGGCGGACCTCGCCCTGGACGCCCTGTGCGACGCGGTGCTGGACCGGATGCTGCCGCAGCGACCAGAAGACGACGTGGCGCTGCTAGCGGTGCGGCTGCACCCGCACCACGCTCCACGCGCGTGACAACGCGGCCATCGACACGAGCGTGTGGTCATCGTCCGCTCAGGCCGTCGCAGAAGCCACCCGTTGTGAGACTGCCGCTGCCGCGCATCGGCGGCAGCTCTAGTCGCACACGGGAGGGGGAGTGCAGCCGTTGAGGGCAGCCATGCGGTCCTCGTCTGTACGACGACCATCCACCAGGAGCCATCCAGCGAGGTGACCGCCTCAGGAAGACGAAGCTGGAGTGCTCGAGCCCTCAAGCCGGCGGGTGCGCGACGACGCGCTGGACCACTTCAGCCAGTAGCCGGCGACCACGGCGCCGCCCGCGGCTGCACCGGCCACGATGCCTGTACGGGCCTCGGGATGGGTGATCAGCAGCAGGGATAGGCCGATGGCACCGGCCAGCACCAGCATCGCGGCCAGGAGCGGTATCAGCCGTGCTCGGGTGGGATCGGGTACTTGATCGACCTTCTCGCCGTGCTCAGCGCTGGTGGACATTCCGCCTCCCTGCCTGGCCGCTTCGGCCCGCGCGGTGTGCTCAGTCCGCGCTGGTAGCTGTGCCACGCGCCTGCTACCCACCGTAGGCGCTGACGCTGGCGCCGTCACGGCCTGCGATGGGGCCTGCTGGTCGGCCTACACGAAGCGGCCGCTTCCGCGGCATGCGCTCCTCACAAGCGACCGGTTGTGAGATGGCGGCTGCGTTGGACGGTGCCACGGGCGGGCACTGCCGTTGTCGCTAGTCCTCCTGGCTGCCCCTGGTGCGATGGTGGTGACCCTGGACCATCGTGTGGCGGTACGACTCGGGCGTCACGCCCGGCGCTGACTGGCAGCACGGGTGCGTAGCCGCGGATGGAGGTATCAGCGCGCCTGGAGCGTCGAGGCTGAACAGGGGCAGCGCCCGCCTGGTGTCAGCGCCCGCTGCGTGGTGGGCCGAACAGGGCGAGGGCGCGCGAGCAGCGGTGCGAACGCCGTACGGCTGCCAGGCTGGCGCGGTGAGCGGTCCCACTCCGGCCAGCGACCCTGACCGTCCCGGCGACCCCAGCGCGGCCGGTGAGCTGGTGCAGGCGCCGTGGGAGCAGATCCGAGCGTGGCTGCAGACACACGCCCCGGCCACCCTGCAGGGCCTGCGACCACCGGCGCCGGAGGCGGACCTGGCCGCGGCCCAGCAGGTGACCGGCTGGGCCTGGCCCGGGCAGCTGCTGGCCCTGTACCGCCTGCACGACGGCTGGCAGCAACCAGCGTCCTCGCAGCTGCTGCCGGGCTTGGGCGCGTTGCTGCCCGTGCAGCAGCTCCTGCAGCAGTGGCGCACGTGGCAGGAGGTCAGCGCCGACCTGGTGCGTGAGGACGTCGCCATGGGCGGGCAGTTGGGTCAGGAGCTGGCCGAGGCCGAGCAGGCGCCCGCGGGCACGGTGGCCGAGGGGTTCATCTCCGCCTACCTGCCCATCGCCGACGACGGCGGCAGCACCACCCTGGTCCTCGATGCCCGGCCCGGTTCGTGGCACGGGTGCGTGTGGGACTACGACAAGCACGAGGGGGACCGTCGTGGGGTCCTGTGGCCGTCCCTGGCGGTGCTGCTGGAGCAGGTGGGCGACAGCCTGCGCACCGGCTCCCCGGTGTGCTCCTGGCGGCCCGGAGTGGTCGACGGGCACCTGACCTGGCAGCTGAACAGCACTCTGGACGCGGCCAGGCCCTACCCGCCGCGGCTGCCCGGCGACGACATCGGGGACGTCGGCGTCCCGAGGAACTGATCGTCGCTACGGCGAGGTGCGCGCAGGGAGTGACCGTCAGTGCCGTGCGCGGGCACTGACGGAGCCGTCTCACACCTACCGTTTTCGAGCCACCCCAAGGGAGCGGCCTGGGGCCGCGACACGCCGTCTCACAAGCCGTGCCCGACACGTGCGTCCCACTGACGGCCGGTCGGTCACTCCTGGGACGGCACTGCTGAGCGACAGGCGCACGGTCGTGCCGCTGCGCGCGGCGGTCCTCGTCCTGCGTCACAGAGCCAGGTGCAGTCGCAAGGCATCGTCGAGGGCGTCCAACACCTTGGACGGCAACTGCCCCGGTGCTGGGCCCAGGCGGTCCACCGAGACGGCGCGCACCTGCTCGGCCTGGGCCTCGGGTCGACGCGCAGGCCGGTGTCCTGGGCGGTGAGCAGCATCAATGCAGGCCGCCCGCTGCGGTGCCTTCCCAGACCTGGCGGTCTCCGGAGCCGTCGGCCCGGGAAGATCGCGTGGGAGGTGGTGAGTCGCTGGACAACCGAGTTCGCACCGCTCCCGCTGACAGCCGGCCTGCGCCCCCCGCGCGACACGCCGTCCCGGGGACGGGCACCCCGCCTGCCGCGCCCGGCCCGCCGGCCGGCTGTCAGCCCTCGCGCGACCCGCCCTCCTCCGCCAGCACCAGCGCCAGGTGCAGCGCCAGACGCTCGCGCCCGTCGTCCAGGTCGACACCGGTCACCTCGCGCACCCGCCGCAGCCGCGCGTACAGCGTCTGCCGGTGCACCGACAGCGCCCGCGCGGTGCGCTGCGCGCTGCCGGCCAGGTCCAGGTAGGTGCGGGCGGTCAGCAGGAGGTCGGGGTCGCCGTCCAGCAGGGCGCGCGCCCGGGCGTCGACGACGACGGCGGTCAGCGCGGCCGGTTCGGCCAGCGCGAGCAGCCGGTGCGCGCCCAACCCCTCCCACGTCCGCACCGACACCCCGCCCGCTCCGCCGCGGGCCACGCGCAGGGCGGCGTCGGCCTGCCGCCAGCCGGCGTGCCCGTCGCCGGGCGCCACCGGCCCGGACACCCCCGCGGCGACCCCGCCGGGGTGCTGCGCGGTCAGGGTGCGCGCGGCGCGCGCCGCCACCCCCGCCGCCTCTGGCGCACCCGCCGGGACGACGAGCGCGGCGCGGTGCCCGACGGGCGCGCTGAGCACCCCGCGCGGCAGCAGCCAGGAGTTCACCGGCCCCAGCGGCGAGGCGTCGCGCGGGGCGAGCGCCACGACGACCAGCGGCGCGCCGGGGTCGGCGGGCAGCAGCCCGTCGCGGCGCAGCTCCTCCACCGCGCGCGCCCGCGACCCGGCGTCGCCGGACAGCAGCTCGCCCACCGCCCACGAGGAGCGGTCCCGAGCCCGCGCGCGCAGCGCCAGCGTCGCCGCCACCTGCACCACCACGTCGGTGAGGGCGTCCAGCCGCGCGGCGCTCACCCGCTCGTCGGGGTCCAGCAGCCACAGGTACCCGTGGGTGACGCCGCGCCAGCGCACCGGCACGCACCAGCGGCCCAGCAGGCCGGGGACGGCGCCGCCGGGGATGCGCAGCGGCCGCTGCGCCCGGGCGATGCCGAACCCGGCGAACAGCTCCTGCACCTGCGCGCTGGAGCGCCGCCGCAGGATCGAGGTGCGCCGCACCTCGTCGATGACGTCGTCGTGGCCGGAGGAGGCCACCAGGTGCAGGTCGCGGTCCTCCAGCGTGGTCGGCGCGCCCGTGGCCGCGGCGACCTCGTCGACGAGCTCCTGCAGCTCGGCCGCAGCCCCGTCCGTCCCGCCGTCCCTGCGCGTCACCGCCCCATCGTCGTACACCTGGATGATGAGAGCGCCGCAGGACGTGACGGTCGTCCCTCCCCGAGCCCGCCCGGCGCTCCTACCGTCGGACCGGGAGCGCCCGCGCGGGCGCCGTCGGTGAGAGGGGCGAGCGGTGTTCGGTCAGCTGGTGCTGGGTGTCGCGGGCAACGGGTCGGTGCGGTCGGTGGTCACGCGCAGCGGCCTCAGCCGCCCCGTCGTGTGCCGGTTCGTGCCGGGCGAGGACGTCGAGGCGGCGCTGGGCGCGGTGACCGCGCTGCGCACCCGCGGGCTGCGCGCCACCCTGGACGTCCTCGGCGAGGACGTCACCGACCCGGCGCAGGCCGACGCGACCGTCGAGGCGTACTCCCAGCTCGTGGACCGCCTCGCCGACGCCGGCCTGGCCGAGGGCGACGAGGTGTCGGTGAAGCTGTCCGCGCTGGGGCAGGCCCTCGGACCGGACGGCCCGCGCGCGGCCACCGAGCGCGCCCACCGACTCGTCGAGCGCGCCACCGCCCGCGGCGTCGACGTCACCCTCGACATGGAGGGCTCGGCCACCGTCGACGCGACCCTGGAGACGCTGCGCTCCCTGCGCGCCGACGTGCCGCGGGTGGGCTGCGTCCTGCAGTCGATGCTGCACCGCACGCTCGCCGACGCCCGCGACCTGGCGCACCCCGGCAGCCGGGTGCGGCTGGTCAAGGGCGCCTACGCCGAGCCGGCGCCGGTGGCCCACCAGCACCGCGCCGACGTGGACCGGGCGTGGGTGCGCTGCCTGCGCGTCCTGCTCGACGGCGGCGCCTACCCGATGGCCGGCACCCACGACCCGCGCCTGGTCGCCATCACCGAGGAGCTGCTCGGCGAACCCGCCGGGGCCGGTGAGCCGCGCGGCGAGTTCCAGATGCTCTACGGCATCCGCACCGACGAGCAGGAGCGCCTCGCCGCCGCCGGGCACCGCGTGCGCGTCTACGTCCCCTTCGGCACCGACTGGTACGGCTACTTCTCCCGCCGCCTGGCCGAGCGCCCCGCCAACCTCGCATTCTTCGCCCGCTCCCTCGTCAGCCGCTGACCACCCCCGACACGAAGAGGAGAACCCCCGTGCAGTCGGTGACCTCCGTCCCCGCTCCCGTCAACGAGCCCGTCCACTCCTACGCGCCCGGCAGCCCCGAGCGCGAGCGCCTCCTCGCCGAGCTGCGCGCCCAGTCGGCGAACCCGGTCGAGCTGACCCAGACGATCGGCGGCCGGCAGGCCATCGGCGGCGGCGCGCGCGCCGACGTCGTGCAGCCGCACGCGCACGCCGAGGTCCTCGGCACCTTCGGCACCGCCACGCACGAGGACGCCCGCGCGGCCGTCGAGGCCGCCACCGCCGCCGCCCCCGCCTGGGCGGCGATGAGCTACGACGACCGCGCCGCGGTGTTCCTGCGGGCCGCGGACCTGCTGGCCGGCCCGTGGCGCGAGCGGGTCGCGGCCGCCACGATGCTCGGGCAGTCCAAGACCGCCCAGCAGGCCGAGATCGACGCGCCCTGCGAGCTGGTCGACTTCTGGCGCTTCAACGTGGCGTTCGGCCGCCAGCTCATCGCCGAGCAGCCCGTGTCCAGCCCGGGGGTGTGGAACCGGCTGGACCACCGCCCGCTGGAGGGGTTCGTCTACGCCGTCACCCCGTTCAACTTCACCGCCATCGCCGGCAACCTGCCCACCGCGCCGGCGCTCATGGGCAACACGGTCGTGTGGAAGCCCTCGCCCACCCAGACGCTGTCGGCGTGGTGGACGATGCGCCTGCTGGAGGCCGCGGGCCTGCCCGACGGCGTCGTCAACATGGTCACCGGCGACGGCCGGGACGTCTCCGACGTCGTGCTGGCCGACCCGCGCCTGGCGGGCATCCACTTCACCGGCTCGACCGCGACCTTCCAGCACCTGTGGCGCGCGGTGGGGGAGAACATCGCCTCCTACCGCACCTACCCGCGGCTGGTCGGGGAGACCGGCGGCAAGGACTTCGTCGTCGCGCACGCCTCGGCCGACCCGGCCGTCCTGACGACCGCGCTGGTGCGCGGCGCGTTCGAGTACCAGGGCCAGAAGTGCTCCGCGGCCTCGCGCGCGTTCGTGCCGCGCTCGGTGTGGGCGCGGATGGGCGAGGACCTCCTCGGCACCGTCGACGCCCTGCCGTTCGGGGACGTGCGGGACCTGTCGAACTTCGGCGGCGCCGTCATCGACGACCGCTCGTTCGCCAAGAACGCCGCCGCGATCGACCGGGCCAAGGCCACCGACGGCCTGCAGGTGGCCGCGGGCGGCGCGTACGACGACTCCGAGGGGTTCTTCGTGCGCCCCACCGTCCTGCTGGGCGACGACCCCACCGACGCGGCGTTCCGCGAGGAGTACTTCGGCCCGGTCCTGGCCGTGCACGTCTACGACGACGACCGCTTCTCCGACGTGCTGCGCACCGTGGACGCCGGCTCCCCGTACGGGCTGACCGGCGCGGTGGTCGCCGACGACCGCGCCGCCGTGGAGGAGGCCTCGCGCGCGCTGCGCTTCGCCGCCGGCAACTTCTACGTCAACGACCGCCCCACCGGCGCCGTCGTCGGGCAGCAGCCGTTCGGCGGCTCGCGCGCCTCCGGCACGAACGACAAGGCCGGCTCGGTGCTGAACCTGCAGCGCTGGACCAGCCCCCGCTCGATCAAGGAGACGTTCGTCCCGGCCACCGACCACCGCTACCCCCACATGGGGTGATCACGACCGCCCCGCGTCCCGGGTTTCCCCGGGCGCGGGGCGGGGTAGAGGACGGGTCATGAGCCAACCCACGAGCTCCCCGTCCAGCGGGGCCACCGCCGCGTCGGCGGACGACCTCAGCGTGCACCGCACCGGGGGTCCCGGCCCGGTCGCCACCGGCGCCCGCCAGGGCTCCCCGGCCGACGCGTCGGTCGGCCAGCTCGTCAGCGACCTGACCCAGCACATGTCGCGCCTGGTGCGCGACGAGGTCGCGCTCGCGCAGATGGACCTGAAGGAGAAGGGCAAGAAGGCCGGTCTCGGCATCGGTGCCTTCTCCGTCGCCGGGCTGCTGGCCTTCTTCGGCATCGGCGCGGTCGTCACCACCGCGATCCTCGCGCTCTCCCTCGTCGTCAGCCCGTGGCTGGCCGCCCTCATCGTCGCCGTCGTGCTGTTCGCGCTGGCCGCCGTGGCCGGCCTGGTCGGCAAGAAGGAGATCGAGCAGGCCACCCCGCCGGTCCCGGAGGCCGCCGTGGAGGGCGTGAAGAAGGACGTCGACGCCGTCAAGGAGGGCTTCCGCCGATGAGCACCGTCCCGCACGACCCGCAGAGCGGCCCGCCCACCGACCGCGACGCCCTCGAGAGGGACATCGCCGTCACCCGCGAGCGCCTCGCCGAGACCGCCGACGCGCTGGCCGCCAAGGCCGACGTGAAGGCGCAGGCCCAGGCCAAGGTCGAGGAGGTCAAGGGCCAGGCCCGGCACGCCGCTGAGGACGCCCGCGCCACCGCGGCCGCGAAGCTGTCCGTGGTCACCTCGAAGGTGCACGACACCAGCGCTCAGGCGCCGGGCAGCCCCAAGCAGCAGAGCGGTGTCCTGCTGGGCGCCGTCGTCGTGGCGACGGCCGTGGCCGTCTGGCTGATCGTGCGGCGCGAGCGGTGAACGGCGCCAAGCTGGCCTACCGGCCCATCGGCCTCGCGAGCGGTGTGCTCGGCGGTGTCGTGGCCGGGGCGATCGTCAAGCGGGTGTGGAAGAAGGTCTCCGGCGAGGACGACGCGCCCTCCGCGCTGCAGGGGGAGTACCCCTGGAAGGAGGTGCTGCTCGCCGCGGCGCTGCAGGGGATGGTCTTCGCGGTGGTGAAGGCGGCCGCGGACCGCGGGGGAGCGGTGGCGTTCCAGCGCCTCACCGGCTACTGGCCCGGGGACTGAGCACCCGCGGCGGGGTGGTGCCGGCCGGGCTCAGGCGCGGCCGGCGCCCGCCGTGGGGCGGGCGCGGTGCCCGGCGGGGCGCAGCTCCTCGTGGTGGTGCTCGTCGTGGTGGTCCTCCGACGGCACCGGCCACAGGTCCAGGTCGACCCGCGCGCCGGGCAGCTCCTCGGACAGCCGCCGCTGCAGGGTGACGCCCTGCGAGACGTACTGCGCGCACGAGAGCGGGGAGTCCCAGCCGCACAGCTCGACGGGGTGGTGCTCGTCGAAGAAGGCCTGCCAGCGCAGCAGGTCGTTGGACAGCTCGCACGGCAGGCCGAGGTCGTCGAGGTGCGTGCGCGTCAGGGGGAAGCCCCCGAGGTCGGCAGGCGCCCACAGCGGGGTGGGGGCCTGGTAGTCCGTCATCAGGCGGAGTCGCGTGAACGGCACGTGACGAGCGTAGGGCAGTTCCGGAGAGGTCCAGGACGTCCGTGACCGTCCTGGACCACTCCGTGACCCGCTCGTCACCTCCGGCGCGTCACCGCGCCGTCACCACCCGGAAACGCGCCGGTCACCCGCGGGGAACGCGCCGGTCACCCGCGGGGACGTGCGCGGCACCGGCCGGGCTCACTCGCCGAGGCGCTCGCGCACGATCGGGGCGACCTTCGTGCCCAGCAGCTCGATGGCCCGCAGGACCTCGCCGTGCGGCATGGTCCCCGTGCTCACGTGGAGCATGTAGCGGTCGATGCCCAGGTGCTGGTGCTGCCACAGGATTTTCTCGGCGACGTCCTCGGGCGAGCCCACCGCCAGGGCCCCGCGGCGGCTGCGCCCGGCCTCGTAGCTGGTGCGGCTGTAGTGGTGCCAGCCGCGCTCGCGGCCGATGACGTTCATCGCCTGCTGGTACGAGGGGAACTGCAGCTCGACCGCCTGCTCGGTGGTGTCGGCGACGAAGCCGTGCGAGTGGGTCGCCACCCGGAGCGTCGCCGGGTCGTGGCCGGCCTGCGCGCCCGCGCGCCGGTACAGGTCGGCCAGCGGGCCGAACTGCTCGGGCATCCCGCCGATGATCGCGATGGCCAGCGGCAGGCCCAGGGTGCCGGCGCGCACGACCGACTGCGGGTTGCCGCCCACCCCGATCCACACCGGCAGGGGGTCCTGCACGGGGCGCGGGTAGACGCCGCGGTCGTGGATGGCGGGGCGGTGCCCGCCGCGCCAGGTCACCCGCTCGGAGGCGCGCACGGCGAGCAGCAGCTCGAGGTTCTCGGCGAACAGCTCGTCGTAGTCGGACAGGTCCTGCCCGAACAGCGGGAAGCTCTCGATGAAGGAGCCCCGCCCGGCGATGATCTCCGCGCGCCCGCCGGACAGGCCGTCGAGGGTGGCGAAGTCCTGGAAGACGCGCACCGGGTCGTCGGAGGACAGCACGGTGACGGCGCTGGTCAGGCGGATGCGCCGGGTGCGGGCGGCCGCGGCGGCCAGCACGACGGCGGGGGCGGAGGCGGCGTAGTCGGGGCGGTGGTGCTCGCCGAGGCCGTAGACGTCCAGCCCGACCTGGTCGGCGACGACGACCTCCTCGACGACCTCCTGCAGCCGCTGCGCGTGGCTCATCACCTCGCCCGTCACGGGGTCGGCGGTGGTCTCCGCGAACGAGCTGACGCCGATCTCGATGCCGGCCATGGTGTCCTCCCTCGACGATGTGGTTGACCGTTCAACGACAGTGGGGGGCGGGCTGTTCCCGCCGTTCGCCCGGGTGGACGAGCCCGCCGGATGCCCTACGGTCAGCAGGTGCCGCACCGCGTCCTGTTCGCCCGCGCCGGCGACCTGAAGCCCGCCTACGAGGCGGTCGACTGGTCCGCCACCTCCGTGGGCGACCCCGCGACGTGGTCGGCCTCCCTGCTGCGCGCGCTGCAGACCGTCCTCGACACCCGCTTCCCCGCCCTCCTGTGCTGGGGCGACGACCTGACCATGCTCTACAACGACGCCTACGCCGTCATGGTCGCCGACAAGCACCCCCGCGCGCTCGGCCGGCCCGTGCGCGAGGTCTTCCCCGAGGCGTGGGACGCCATCGAGCCGCTGTTCGCCCAGGCCCGGGCCGGCCAGGCGACGTGGGTGGAGGACATGCACCTGCCGCTGCACCGGCGCGGCTTCCTCGAGGAGTGCTGGTTCACCTTCTCCTACTCCCCGGTCTCCGACGACGACGGCAGCCTGGGCGGCATCCTCGACCTCACCGCCGAGACCACCCGGCAGGTCGTGGACCGCCGGCGCCTGGAGCTGCTGGCCCGCCTGGGCGACCTGGCCACCGACCTGGAGTCGCGCGAGGACTTCCCCGACCGCGCCCTGGAGGTCCTGGCCACCGACCCCGCCGACATGCCGCTGGCCGAGCTGCACCTGCCCGGCGCCCGCCGCGAGCACCGCCTGCCGCCCCCGCCCGACGACCTCGGCGCCCGCGACGCCGTCGTCGCCGAGGGCCCCGACGGCCGCACCGCCTGGCTGCGCATCCCCGGCGTGCGCGCCAGCGAGTCCGTCGGCGTCCTGGCCGTGCGCCTGAGCCCCCACCTGGCCGTCGACGCGGCCTACCTGGGCTTCCTGCGCGTCGTCGCCTCCTCCCTGGGCGACGCGCTGTCCGTCGCCGGCTCCTACGAGACCGAGCGCCGCCGCGCCGACCAGCAGGCCGAGCACGCCCAGCGCCTGCGCGGCCTCGTCGAGGTCGCCCAGACGCTGCCCGACGCCGAGGACGAGGAGGAGGTCCTCGGCGTCCTGACCACCAAGGCCACCGACCTCGTGCACTCCGACGGCGTCGTGCTCGGCCTCGTCGACCCCGCCGGCGGCGCGCCCCTGCGCGTCCTCGGCGACCGCGACGACCCGTCCGTGCCGCTGCTGGAGCGCGCCCTCGACGGGGTCGCGCAGTTCGCCGCCGACGAGCGCGGTGGCGCCGCCGCCCGCCCGCTGCGCGTGGCCGACCGCCTCGTCGGCGCGCTCGGGCTGTCCTGGCGCGGGCAGCGCACCGTCTCCGTCGAGGAGCGCGACGTCCTGTCCGCCCTGGCCGCCTCCACCGCCCAGGCCCTGGACCGCGTCCGCGCCCGCCGCGCCGAGCGGGAGGCCGCCGAGGCCGTGCGCTCGCTCGCCGAGACGCTGCAGCGCAGCCTGCTGACCGCCGCCCCCCAGCCCGGGCACCTGCAGATCGCCGTCCGCTACCTGCCCGCCGCCGAGCACGCCCAGGTCGGTGGCGACTGGCACGACGCCTTCCTCACCGCCTCCGGCACCACCTGCCTGGTCATCGGCGACGTCACCGGCCACGACCAGGAGGCCGCCGCCGCGATGGGGCAGGTCCGCAACCTGCTGCGCGGCATCGGCTACAGCCTCGAGGTGTCCCCCGCGGCGGCGTTCACGGCCCTGGACCGCGCCATGCGCGACCTCGGCGTGGGCGCGCTGGCCACGGCCGTGCTGGCCACCGTCGAGCAGGTCGCCGACGGCTCCACCTGGCGGCTGCGCTGGTCCAACGCCGGGCACCCGCCGCCCGTCGTGCTGCTGCCCGGCGAGGACGGCGAGCCGGGGCGCGCCGAGCTGCTGCGCACCGACCCCGACCTGCTGCTCGGCCTGGACGCCGAGTGCTCGCGCGCCGACCACGTGCACGGCCTGCCGGCCGGGGCGACCGTCCTGCTCTACACCGACGGGCTCGTCGAGCGCCGCGGCGCCTCCGTCGACGACGGGCTGGCCTGGCTGCGGCGCACCGCCGGCGAGCTGGCCCACCTGGCCCCCGACGAGGTGTGCGACCGGCTGCTGGACCTCGTGGCCGGCGCCGCCGAGGACGACATCGCCGTCCTCGCCGTCCGGGTGCGCGAGCCCGGCGTCCCGCTGGCGTAGCCGCCGTCGGCCAGGCCCGCCCACCGCTCGAAGACGTTGCGGTGCGGCTCGTTGCGCGTCAGCGCCGCGTTCAGGCCGTACAGCAGCAGGAACGGCACCGTCCCCAGCAGCGCGTACTGGTCGGCGTGGCGCACCTCGTGGCGGCGGCGCTCCGGCCCGCCCAGCCCGCCGTGCAGCCACACGCAGCCCACCGTGGTGCCCCCGCGCCCGTACGTGCCGCGCGGCATCCCCGAGCACTCCACGAACAGGTCCGGCCCCACCCGCACGTCCGCCCCGTGCGCGCGCGCCCACACCAGCGCCAGCGCGGTCGCCGGTGCCGTGCGCACCGCCCGGTACACCGCCCACGCCCGCCCGGCGCGCCCGGCCCGCCAGCTCCCCCCCGCTCCGCCCGTCACCGCTCCATGAGACCGCCGCCGCCGCCCGCCGTCGAGCCGGGCAGGATGCGCCGGTGGAGATCGACCGCGTCCCCGACCCCGCGCCCGACGACGTCCTCGACGGCCTGGCCGACGTCCTGCGCGACGCCGTCGACGACGGCGCCAGCGTCGGCTTCCCCGCCGTCCCCGACCCGGCCGCTGCCCGCGCCTGGTGGGCCGCCTGGCTGGCCGGCGGGGCGTGGACGTGGGTGGCCCGGGACCCCGGCGGTCGGCTCGTCGGCACCGTGTCCCTCGTGCCCGCGGGCGCCCGCAACGGCGCCCACCGCGCCGAGCTGTCCAAGCTGCTCGTCCACCGCGACGCCCGCGGCCGCGGGGTGGCGAGCGCCCTGGTGGCCGCCGCCGAGGCGGAGGCCGCGCGCGCCGGGCGCTGGCTGCTGGTGCTGGACACGGAGACGGGCAGCGCGGCGGAGTCCGTCTACCCCCGCTGGGGCTGGCGGCGGGTGGGCACCGTCGACGCCTACGCCCTGTCCCCGCGCGGGGTCCTCACCGGCACGACGTTCTTCACCAAGACGCTGCCCGGCGCGCCGCCCGCCCCCGCCGAGCCCGAGGAGCACTCGTACCCGGCTCAGGGAGTGCGTGCGACCGACGCGCCGGCGCGGCCGGGGTGCCCCTCGCGCGAGCCGGCGTAGGCCGCCTCGCGCACCCCCCGCCACGGCGGGGGGATCTCCAGACCCGGCACGGGGTTCAGGACGGGGTCCCAGCGGGGCGCGTCGTCGTCCCCGGCGCGCTCGGGGTCGGCGAGCAGCTCCAGGCCGGCGAACGGGTGCCAGCGCCCGTGCGGGCGGGCGACGCCGAGCTCGAAGGCGCGCGGGTCGCGGGCGTCGGCGCGCGCGGCCAGCAGCAGGGGCCCGGCGGGGCTGGAGAAGGACAGCACCGAGGAGTAGGTGCTGCCCCACGCCCGGCGGGGCACCAGGAAGCGGCGGGCCCGTGGCCGGCTGCCGGTGGTGGACAGCATGAGGTCGCGCGGGCGCCCGTCGCCGTCCCAGGTGCGCACGGCCAGCCCGAGGACGTCGGGCAGCGGTGCGGGCAGCCCCGCCGCGCGGGAGAAGCGCACGAGGGCCGGCTCGTCGGCGGCCTCGTCCAGCCACGGCACACCGGTCGCCCCGGCGCCCAGCCCGTGCCGGTGCAGCCGCGCGGGCACGACGGTCCCCGTGGGGTGCAGGGCGCGGGCGCGGCGGGTGGAGGCGAGGACCTGGAAGGCGCGGCGGAGCACCCGCCCAGTCTTCCGGCGGCGCGCGCTCGCGCACCCCGGCTCGCGCCCGCGGGCGGACCGGCGCACCCTGCGGGCGTGAGCAGCGCCGCCGACCCCTTCGACGTCTCCTGGTTCGAGGCGTACCGCGACCTGACGCGGCAGGAGGCGGAGGACCTGGCCCGGTCGGAGGGCCGCGTCGTGCGCGTGGTGCGCCCCGGCGACGTCGTGACCCTGGAGTTCTCCCCGTCCCGCCTGACGGTCCACGTCGACGCCGACGGCACCCTGCGCTCCCTCGCCCCCGGCTGACCCCACCCCCCGTGACCATGGATGGTCGCCCCCCACCCGCCCATGATCACGCCGAGCGGACCACCTCCGTGATCTTGCTGGGAGTCCCAGCAAGATTACGGAGGGGGTCGACGTCGGGAGATGGGGGAGGTCACACCCCGCAGCGGATGGTCGACGCGGCGCAGGTCGTTGGACCTGGTGTGCCCGCCGCACCCACCAGCACCACCCCCGCCCGCACCTCCGCCGCTCCCGCCGACCGCCCCGCGCGCCCCGTCCGCTGGACGCCCCGCACGGTCCTCGTCACCGCCTCCGCCGCCGCCGAGCCCCACGGCCGGCAGGTCCTGCAGCGCCTCGAGCGCGCCGGCGTCGAGGACGTCCGGTTCCTGTCCGGCGACCGCCTGCCGAACCTGCGCGACGCCAGCTACGGCGACGCCAAGCGCACCCTGGCCCTGGTCACCAGCGCCGCCAGCACCCGCAAGCCGGTGCCGATCCCGCCGAGCGCCGACTGGTCCTTCCCCATCGCGCAGGGCTGCCCGGGGCACTGCCAGTACTGCTACCTGGCCGGGTCGCTGTCCGGCCCGCCGATCACCCGCGTGTACGCCGACCTGCCGCGCGTGCTGGCCGGTCTGGACGACGTCGTCGGCGCCGGGTCGGTCACCACCGGCACGGCCGCGCGCGGGCACGAGGGCACGACCTTCGAGGCGTCCTGCTACACCGACCCGCTGGCCCTGGAGCACGTCACCGGCTCCCTGTCGGCGACGATCTCCCACTTCGGCACCCACGACTGGGCCGGGCCGGTGCAGCTGCGGTTCACGACCAAGTACGACGACGTCGAGGACCTGCTGGCCCTGCCGCACGGCGGGCGCACGCGCGTGCGGGCCTCGGTCGGGGTGCGCGACGTGGAGCGCTTCGAGGGCGGCACCGCCCGCGTCCCCGCCCGCCTCGCGGCCCTGGGCCGCCTGGCGCGCGCCGGCTACCCCGTCGGCCTGACGATCGCGCCGATCATGCCGGTGGACGACTGGCGCGCGGAGTACGGCGCGCTGCTGGCCTCGGCGGCCGCCGAGCTGGACGGCGTGCCCGGCCTGGACCTG
The DNA here is from genome assembly GCF_050871905.1 of Kineococcus haloalkalitolerans. Taxonomy (NCBI): domain Bacteria; kingdom Bacillati; phylum Actinomycetota; class Actinomycetes; order Kineosporiales; family Kineosporiaceae; genus Kineococcus; species Kineococcus haloalkalitolerans. Next base: position 18,588 of record NZ_JBJLSH010000041.1, on the reverse strand, counting down.
ACGGTGGAGTGCATCACCCACCGGTTCACGCCCAAGAGCAAGGACGTCCAGCTCGACTGGTACCCGCGCACCAAGCTCGACCTGGACGAGTCGGCCCGCTCCCGCAAGCACGGGAGGTTCGGCGCGGTGAAGTACGTCTACGACGCGGCCACGACGCGGGAGCTGCGCGGCTGGTTCGAGGACGCCCTGGCGCGCGAGCTGCCCGCCGCGCGCGTCCTGTACTGGACCTGAGACCGCTGCGGCGGCGCCCGCGGGGCGGGCGCCGCCGTCGGGTCACCAGCGGTGGTGCACGTGCTCGGCGACGAGCTCCTCGTAGACGGCGCGCACGGCGTCCTGCTGCTCGGGCGTCGGCGCGGGCAGGTCGGCGGCCGCGGCGTTGGAGCGGGCCTGCTCGGTGTTGCGCGCGCCGGGGATGACGACGCTGACGCCCGGCTGCTCGACGATCCAGCGCAGCGTGAACTGCGCCAGCGGCGCGTCGCCGGCCACCTCGCGCAGCCGGCGCGCGGCCCGCACCGCCACCTCGAACGGCACCCCGGCGAAGGTCTCGCCGATGTCGAAGGCCTTGCCCTCGCGGTTGTACGTGCGGTGGTCGTCGTCGCCGAACGTCGTCGTCTCGTCGTACTTGCCCGACAGCACGCCGGAGGCGAGGGGGACGCGGACGACGACCCCGACACCGGCCTCGGCGGCGGCCGGCAGGAACTCGGTGACGGGCTTGAGCCGCAGCGGGTTGAGGATGATCTGCACCGACGCGACACCGGGGCGGGCGACGGCGGCCAGGCCCTCGGCGACGGTCTCCACGGACACCCCGTAGGCGCGGGTGCGGCCCTCGGCCACGAGCGTGTCCAGGGCGTCGAAGACGGCGTCGCGGTCGTACACGTCCGACGGCGGGCAGTGCAGCTGCACCAGGTCGAGGGTGTCCACGCCGAGGTTCTCGCGGCTGCGGTCGTTCCAGGCGCGGAAGTTCTCCAGCGAGTAGGCGTCCGCGACGTGCGGGTCGGCGCGCCGGCCCATCTTGGTCGCGACCACGAGGCCGTCACCGCCGCGCTCGCGCGCGAAGCGGCCCACGAGGCGCTCGCTGCGCCCGTCGCCGTACACGTCGGCGGTGTCGAGGAACGTCACCCCCGCGTCGACGGCCGCGCCGAGCGTGGCGAGCGCGTCGTCCTCGCTCACCGACCCCCAGTCACCGCCGAGCTGCCAGCAGCCCAGCCCCACGACACCGACCTGGCGGCCGGTCCTGCCCAGCGTCCTCGTCTGCACGTCGGCGGACTCTACGGACCGCCGCGCCCGCGCGCGCCCCGGGTGGTGCCCGGCGGGCGGGACGGCGCAGCCGCCCCGAGACTGGCGCGGTGCGCGTCGTCGTCGTCGGAGCCACCGGTCACACCGGCACCCACCTCGTCCCGCGGCTGGTCGCCGCGGGCCACGAGGTCGTCGCCCTCAGCCGGGGGGTGAGCGAGCCGTACCACCCGCACCCGGCGTGGGAGCGCGTGGAGCGGGTGGTCGTCGACCGCGAGGCGGAGGACGCGGCGGGCACCTTCGGGCAGCGGGTCGCGGACCTGGCCCCCGACGCCGTGGTGGACATGGTCTGCTTCACGCCCGCCTCCGCGGCGCAGCTGGTCGAGGCGCTGCGCCCGCGCGGCGCGCACCTGCTGCACGCCGGGACGATCTGGGTGCACGGGCGGGCGACGGCCTCCCCGCTGCGCGAGGAGGACCCGCGCGAGCCGTTCGGGGAGTACGGCACCGGCAAGGACGCCGCCGAGCGCCTGCTGCTGGCCGAGACCCGCCGCGGGGGCCTGCCCACGACGGTGCTGCACCCGGGCCACATCAGCGGCGCGGGCTGGCCGGTGATCGGCCCGCTGGGCAACCTCGACCCGGACGTGTGGCGCCGCCTGGCCACCGGCGGGGAGCTGCTGGTGCCCGGGCTGGGGCTGGAGACGATGCACCACGTGCACGCCGAGGACGTCGCGCAGGCGTTCCAGCTCGCGCTGGAGCGGCCGTCGGCGTCGGTGGGGGAGGCCTTCCACGTCGTGTCGGACCGCGCGCTGACGGTCCTCGGGTTCGCGGCGGGTGCGGCGGCGTGGTTCGGCCGCGAGCCGGTGCTGCGGCACGTGCCGTGGGAGGAGTTCCGCGCCGCGGCCGGCGAGCACGCCGAGGCCAGCTGGGAGCACCTGTCGCGCAGCCACTCCGTCTCGATCGACAAGGCCCGCCGGCTGCTGGGCTACGCGCCGCGCTGGACGTCGCTCGCGGCGGCGGCGGACTCGGTGCGCCACGCCGCCGCGCACGGCCGCCTGGACCTGGCCGGCGCCGAGGTCCCCGCCACCGCCTGACCCCCGCCCCTCCCTCGCTCCAGCCCTCCCCGCCCTCGTCCCTCGCCGTGATCTTGCTGGGAAACCCTGCAAGATCACGGCGGAAGGAGGGAGGTCACGCACGGGTGGGTGGCGAGCCCGACCCGCTCAGCTGCCGGACCGCGCCGTCGGTGTCCGGGCCGGCCGGCACGGACACCGTCGCGGCGGCCAGGCCGTGCGGCGGCATGTCGACGTAGACCGTCTCGCAGGTGCCCGGCGTGGCCAGGTACGTCTCGTGGAAGACGCCGACGGCGCCGTCGCCGGAGCGCGCCGCCCGGTTGAACGCCCGCCACGCCGGCAGGTGCTCGGCGTCGCGCGCGGTGGCGTAGGCGTGCAGGTGCTCCACCGAGCGCCAGTACTGCACGACCACGAGCGTGCGCCCGGACGCCCAGCTGCTCGCGCCGAGCAGCCCGAGCTCGGGCCGGCGGCGCAGCTCGGCGAGCATGCGCGGCATCGCCGCCGCGACCGGTGCCCACCGGCGGACGTCGAGCGCCCTGTTGATCCGCATGCCGACCAGGAAGACGACGGCGCCGTCCTCGTCGAGCCGGGCGGTCCGCCGTCCTCGCTGCACCTGTGCCACGGCGGCCTCCCGACCGGCTCGAGCGGTGTGGACGGGGCCAGGACAGCGCAGCCCGCGGACGGTGTCCACACCCCACCCCCTCCGTGACCTCGCTGGGAGACCCTGCGAGATCACGGGAGGGGGATCAGCGGGCGCGGGTGACCAGCGCCCCCACCACCGCCCGCGGACGCGGCAGCCGCGGCAGCTCCGGCGCCGGGAGCTCCCCCTCCTCCACGAACCGCCGGCCCTGCTCGATGTTCGCCGCGACGGCGGCCTGCCAGGCCGCGGGCCGCTGCCGCAGCCGGCGCCGGCGCCGGCGCAGGACGGCCGCGACGACGGGCACCAGGTGGTGCGCCGGCCCGTACCGGGGCACGCCGAGGGCGTCGGCGACCCGCGGCCCGTGCATGGCGCGCGCCACCACCGCCACCACGGGCCCGGCCACGCGCCGCGGCACCCCCGAGGCGTCCGAGAGCCCCTCGGTCAGCGCCCCGAGCCCGGCGGCGGTCAGCGCCCGCGAGTCCGCGCTCGGCGGGCCCGTCAGCGCCTCGATCCGCCGGTCCAGGTCCACGGCGGTGCGCCGGTCCACGACGCCGCGCAGCAGCTCCGGGTCCACGCCCAGCAGGGCGCCCAGGTGCCGCCAGTACGTGTAGAGGCGGTTCTGCTCCTCGGCGCTCAGCCCGAGGCCCAGCGCCTCGTCGCAGTCGGGCGTGACGAGGGTGAAGTCCAGCCACGTGCGGGCCACGTCCACCTGGTGCAGCGGCAGCGGCCCGCCGGGGTCGCGCCGGCGCACCGCCCGGCGCACGACGGCGTGCAGCAGCCGCACCCGCCCCGTCTCCACGTACCCGGGGCGGCCCACCCGCAGCCCGCCGGGCAGCGAGGCGGCGTTGAGCCAGCGCGCGGTGTCCAGCAGCCGCCGGGTGGCCTGCTCGGTGAGCTGTCCCGTGGCCACGAGCACCGCGGCCGGGTCCGGCGGGGCGTAGGAGCGCAGCAGGGCACCCGCGCCGACGTCGAGGGCGTGCGCGGCGAACGGGATGGTCCACGAGGCGCGCGCCGCCCCGTCCAGCACGTCGCCGTCGACCGAGGTCGCCACGCGCTCCATGTCGGCCAGCAGGTCGCGCATGGCGGGCGCGGCGTCCGGGACGGCGGCCAGCCCGCGCTCCAGGCCCGTCGTGAACGCGCGCCGGGACGCGGGGTGCGCGGCCACCTCCTCGGCGAGCGCGTCGGCGAGCGGGTCGCCGCGGGTCAGGCCGCGGCGCAGCAGGTCGTCGAGGTCGGGGCGGGGCACGGGGTCCTCCCGGGTCGTCGAGGGGTGCCAGCAGTAGCGCACGCCGCGGCGCGCAGCGCCTCCCGGCGGTCGGGGACACTGGGCACGTGCCCGCGACCGACGCCCCCCGCCCGCCGTTCGGCCTCCTGCTCGACGTGGACGGGCCGGTCGCCAGCCCGGTGACCCGCACGGTCAGCGCCCCCGGTCTGGTCGACAGCCTCGTCGAGCTGGCCGCCGCGGGCGTGCCGCTGGTGTTCAACACGGGCCGCTCGGACCGGTTCCTGCGCGAGCAGGTCGTCCCGCCGCTGCTGGCCGCGGGCCTGCCGGCGGGTGCCCGCGTGCACGCGGTGTGCGAGAAGGGCGCCGTGTGGGCCACCGTCACCGCCGCCGGGCTGGGCGAGGTGCGGGTGGACGAGGCGCTCGCCGTGCCCGCCGACGCGGCCCGCCGGGTGGAGGCGCTGGCGCAGGAGCGGTACGCGGACACGATGTTCGTCGACCCCGGCAAGCGGGCGATGGTCTCGCTGGAGCAGCGGCTGGACGTCGCGAGCGACGTCTACCTGCGCGCGCAGGGGCCCTTCGAGGCGGAGGTGTTCGACCTCCTCGCCGGGCTGGGCCTGGGGGTGGCGTGGCGCGGCGAGGAGCGCCCGGACGCCGACGGCCGCGTCGGATGGCGGATCGACCCGACGATCATCTCCACGGACCTGGAGTCGGTGCTGCTGGGCAAGGACCGCGGCGCGGAGGTGGCGCTGCGGCTGCTGGCCGGCGACGGGGCGCTGCCGCGGGCGTGGCGCACGGCGGGCGACTCGCGCACCGACTACGCGATGGCCGACTGGCTGCACGAGCAGGGCCACCCGGTCGCCCACGTCGACGTGCGCCCGGCCGACGGGGTGCCGGACAAGCCGTACCCGGTGCACGTGGCCCGCACGACCGTCCACGACGAGGCGGGCGCGGCGTGGCTGCGCCGGCTGGCGGAGGTCGTGCGCGGCGAGGCCCTGCACGACGCCGACTTCGACGTGGACCCGCGCGCCGAGCGCGCCGGCGCGCTGGCCTGAGCCGGTCCGGGGGACGGGGAGGATGGGCACCGTGGTGGACACCCAGTACGAGGACCTGCTGCGCCACGTGATGGCGCACGGCACCCCCAAGGCCGACCGCACGGGCACCGGCACCCGCAGCGTGTTCGGCCACCAGCTGCGCTACGACCTCTCGCGCGGGTTCCCGCTCGTGACGACGAAGCGGGTGCACTTCCGCTCGGTGGCGCTGGAGCTGCTGTGGTTCCTGCGCGGGGACGGCAACGTGCGCTGGCTGCAGGAGCGCGGCGTGACCATTTGGAACGAGTGGGCCGACGAGAACGGCGACCTCGGCCCCGTCTACGGCGTGCAGTGGCGCTCGTGGCCCACGCCGGACGGGCAGCACGTGGACCAGCTGGAGCAGGTCCTGCGCACGCTGCGCACGGACCCGGACTCGCGGCGCATGGTCGTCTCGGCGTGGAACGTGGGGGAGCTGGAGAAGATGGCGCTGGCGCCGTGCCACGCCCTGTTCCAGTTCTACGTCGCCGACGGGAAGCTGTCGTGCCAGCTCTACCAGCGCTCGGCGGACCTGTTCCTCGGCGTGCCGTTCAACATCGCCTCGTACGCGCTGCTGACCGTCCTGGTCGCCCAGCAGGCGGGCCTGCAGCCGGGTGAGTTCATCTGGACGGGCGGGGACTGCCACGTCTACGACAACCACGTCGAGCAGGTGACCGAGCAGCTGTCCCGCGAGGCGTACCCGTTCCCGACGCTGCGGGTGCGCCCGGCCGCGTCGCTGTTCGAGCACTCCTTCGAGGACTTCGAGGTCGTCGGCTACCAGCACCACCCGGCCATCAAGGCCCCGGTCGCGGTCTGAGGCCGGCGTGCTCTCGCTGATCTGGGCCGAGTCCGCGAACGGCGTCATCGGCCGCGACGGCGCCCTGCCGTGGCGGCTGCCGGAGGACCTGGCGCACTTCCAGCGCGCCACGGACGGCGGCACCGTGGTCATGGGCCGCCGCACGTGGGAGTCGCTGCCGGAGCGCTACCGGCCGCTGCCGGGGCGGCGCAACGTCGTCCTGACCCGCGACGCGGGGTACGCGGCGCCGGGCGCCGAGGTCGTCGCGGACGTGGACGCGGCGCTGGCCGGGCCGGGGGAGGTGTGGGTCGCCGGTGGCGCGCAGGTGTACGCGGCCGTGGTGGGCCGCGCGGACCGCCTGGTGGTCACGGAGGTCGACGTGGAGGTGGAGGGCGACACCCGCGCTCCCGACCGCGGTGACGGCTGGGTCCTGGTGTCCACCGACCCCGCGGAGGGCTGGGCGATGTCTCGCACGGGCCTGCGCTGGCGCGTGCGCACCTACCTGCGTCCCTGACCCGTCCCTCGCCCTCCCCGCGCCCCCCACCTCCCCGTGGTCATGGATGGTTGAACGCCGTCAGCTGTTGAGCCCCCGCGCCCCGACGGGCCAGCGCTCCACCCCGTCCGGCCCGAGCGCCACCAGCTCGTCGACGAGGTTCACGGCCAGGCACACGTGGTTGGGCACGACCCGCACCCGCTCCCCCACGGCGGGCACGTCCGCCCCGCCGAGGTCGACGGTGGCGTGGTGCTCCGAGAGAGCGACGACGCGCGCCCCGGGCACGTCGGGCAGCCGCGCGTACCCGCTGGCCCAGGTGGCGCGCTCGCGGCCGAGGACCTTGCTGCCGGCGTCGAGGACGGCGACGCCGTCGCGGCGGCTGACGACGGTCGCCTCCGCCCACAGGGACACGTCCTCGAACGCGGTCAGCCCGAGCTCGACCTGCTGGGCGTCGCCGAAGACGTAGACCCCGGGGCGCACCTCGTCGAGCGCGGCCTCGGCGGCCAGCCCGGCGGTGGGGGTGGACCCGCCGCTGCGCAGCGGGGCGTCGAGGCCGGCGGCGCGCAGGCCCTCGGAGGCGGCGGTCAGGGCGGCCAGCTCCTGCGCGGCCACGTCCGCCGGCGCGCCGGGCGCGTAGCTGTGCCCGGGGAAGGTGAAGACGCCGGCCACGCGCAGCCCGGCGCGGGCGGCGGCCAGCGCGACGTCCGCCGCCCGGTCGGGCGTCACGCCGGTGCGGTGGTGGCCGCTGTCGACCTCCACGGCGACCTCGGCGAGGTCCCCGCACGCGGCGGCGAGGCGCTGGGCGCCCTCGGCGGAGTCGACGCCGACGCGCAGGCGCACCCGCCCGGCCAGGTCGCGCAGCCGCTCGCCGCGCGCGCCGCCGGCCCACACGGGGTAGGCGAGGAACAGGTCGTCCGCACCCGCGCCCGCGAAGTGCTCGGCCTCGCCGACGGTGGCGACGGTCAGGCCCACGGCTCCGGCGGCGAGCTGGGCGGCGGCGACGCGGGCGGACTTGTGCGTCTTGGCGTGCGGGCGCAGCGCCACCCCGGCGTCGACGGCCCAGCGGGCCCGCCGCTCGACGTTGCGCTGCAGGACGGCGCGGTCCACCACGAGGAACGGCGTGTCGAGGGCGTCGAGGGCGCCGGCGGTGCTCACGCGGCGACCCTGCCACGCGCACGGGCGGTCGGGCGGGAACAGGTCGGGGCCGGCGGGGATTGCACCCGGTGCTGGACCGCGGTTGCTCCGGCGAACCACCGTCCCGGTCCGAGGAGCTCCCGTGTCGATCCCCCGCTGGTCACCCGCCGCCGGCTTCCGCCTCACGACGGTCGCGCTGGCCGTCCTGGTGGCGGCCTCGGCCGCCCCGTCGCCCGTCTTCCCCGTGTACGAGGAGCGCTGGGGCGTCAGCGCCACCGCCGTGACGGGCGTGTTCGCCGTCTACGCCGCGGCCCTGCTCGTCGCGCTGCTGACCGTCGGCTCGCTGTCGGACCACCTGGGCCGGCGCCCGGTGGCGGTGGCGGGCACCGCGGGCGTGGTGGCCGCGATGGTGCTGTTCGCGGTGGCGGACTCCACCGGCTGGCTGGTCCTGGCCCGCGTCGTGCAGGGACTGGCCACCGGCACGGTGCTCGGCGCGCTGGGCGCCGCCCTGCTGGACCTGGCCGGCCCGCGGCGCGCGGCGACGGCGCAGCTGGTCAACGGCGCCGCGCCGCCGGTGGGCCTGACGCTGGGCGCGGTCGGCTCGGCGCTGCTCGTGCAGTTCGCCCCCGCGCCCACGGCGACGGTGTACGTCGTGCTGGCCGCGTCCCTGGCCGTGCTGGGCGCGCTGCTGCTCGGCCTGCCCGACGCCGCCCCGCGCGTGCCCGGCGCGCTGGCCTCGCTGCGCCCCGCGGTGCGCGTGCCGCGCCCGACCCGCCCGGTGCTGGTGTCCCTGGTGCCGGCGTTCGTGGGCAGCTGGGCGCTGGGCGGGCTGTTCCTGTCGCTGGGCCCCTCGATCGCCGCGGGCGTCCTGGGCCGCGGCGACCACCTGGTCGGCGGGCTGCTGGTGGCGTGCGTGGCGGGCACGGGCGCGGTGGTCGGCGTGCTGACCCGCGCGGCGCGCCCGGCGCGAGTGGTGCTGCTCGGCACGTCGGCCTCCGTGGTGGGCCCGGCGGTGCTGGTGGTGGCGCTGGAGCTGCGCTCGACGCCGCTGTTCGTCCTGGGCGCGGTGGTCTCCGGCGTGGGCTTCGGGGCGGGCTTCCAGGGCGCGCTGCGCGCGGTGCTGGCGACGGCCCCGGCGGCCGAGCGGGCCGGCGTCCTGTCCGCGGTGTACGTGCTCAGCTACACGGCCTTCGGCCTGCCGTCGGTGCTGGCGGGTCTGCTCGCGCCGCGGCTGGGCCTGGTGACCGTGGCCGTCGGCTACGCGGTGGCGCTGGTGGTGCTGGGGGCGGTGGGGACCGCCGCTGCGCTGCTGCGCCGGCCGGCCGCGGCCCCCGCGAGCGCCCCCGAGCCCTCGCGCGCGGGGGTCTGAGCGGGCGGTCAAGCCGCCGGGCGCCCGTGCCGATCCCGGTGGGGTGACGACGCTGCCCGCGACCGCCCCCACCTGGTGGTGGGGGGAGCCCCTGACGCCCGGCACCCGGGTCGCGTTCAGCGGGGCGTTCTCCGCCCCGCGGCCGGTGGTGGTCGCGCGCGCCCGCGCGGCGGGCCTGGCCGTGGACGACGTCGCCGGCCCGGGCACGGCGCTGCTGGTGGCCAACGACGCCGGCTCGGGCTCGGACGCGGTCCGCTGGGCGATCACCGCGGGCGTGCCGATCGTCGACGAGTACGCCTTCGACGCCCTGATCGGCGTCTGACCGGGGTCTGACGAGCGCGCCCGGCGGCGTCGCCGACACGGAACTGGGGCGACGGGCGAACCGGTTCACCCCTACGCTGGAGGGGACGGTGGGCGTCCCGCCCCGTCCTGCCACGCTCCCCGCTCGAGCCCGCGGTCGGGGACGGCACCGCTCGAGCTCCCTGAGGACCCCTAGCGCATGACCGCGCCCTCCCGGCCCCCGCACACCTCCTCCGCCTCCACCACCCCCGGCGCCGCCGCGCCCGCCCGGCCGGCGATGACCGGCCGCTCCACCGTGTCTCTGATCGTGCTGCTGGGCTCGATGGCGGCGCTGGGCGCGGTGACCATCGACCTGTACCTGCCGGCGCTGCCGCAGGTGGCCGCCGACCTGGGCACGACCCCGGCGCGCGCGCAGATGACCATCACGGGCGTCCTGGTCGGCGCCGCCCTCGGCCAGCTGCTCGTGGGCCCGCTGAGCGACGCGTTCGGCCGCCGCCGGCCCGCCGTGATCGGCTTCTCCGTCTACGTGGTGGCGTGCCTGCTGTGCGCGGTGGCCCCGAACCTGCCCTCGCTGGTCGCCTTCCGGGTGCTGGCGGGCGTGGGTGCCTCGGCGGGCGCCGTCATCGGCATGGCGGTGATCCGGGACCTGTTCGTGGGCCCGCAGGCGGCGCGGCTGATGTCGCGCATCGTGCTCGTCATCGGTGTCGCGCCGCTGTTCGCGCCCACCGTGGGCGGGGTCCTGGACTCCTGGTGGGGCTGGCGGCCGGTGCTGGCCGTGCTCGCGGTCGTCGGCGTCCTGGTCCTGGTCGCGGTGCACCGGCGGCTGCCGGAGACCCGCCCGGAGGTGCGCCCGGACGCGGTGCCGGAGCCGCGCACGCCGTCGGAGCCGGTGACCCGCAGCCGCGCGGCGCTGGTGCGCCGGACGTTCGCCGGCTACGGCGCGCTGCTGCGCGACCGCCGCTTCCTGGCGTTCGCGGCGATGCCGGGCCTGGCGATGTCGGTGATCCTCAGCTACGTGGCGACGTCGCCGTTCGTGCTGGGGGAGACGTACGAGCTGTCCAGCGGCGCGTTCGCGGCGCTGTTCGCGGTCAACGGCACGGCCCTCATCGGCGGCAGCCAGCTGAACGCCGCGCTCGTGGGGCGCTTCGGCTCCCCGGCGCTGCTGCGGCTGGGCGTGGCGCTGGCCTTCGCGTTCGCGCTGCTCACGGCGGCGGCCCTGCTGGCGCGCCCGGACTCGATGCTCGTGATCGTCGTGCCGCTGTACTTCCTGCTGGGCAGCATCGGGCTGATCATGCCGAACTCGGTGACGCTGGCGCTGGAGCCGTACGGGGCCAGCGCCGGGTCGGCCGCCGCGCTGGTGACGGCGGTGCAGTCCGGTTTCGGCGGCGGCATCGGCACGCTGACGGGCGTGCTGGGCGGCGACCACGAGGCGATGGCGGCCGTCGTGGTCACCGTGACGCTGCTCAACGTGGTCCTGCTGTTCACGGTCCGTCGCAGCCTGGCCCGGTCCTCGGAGGTGCCGTCGCCGTAGGCTGCGGTGATGACGAGCACGGACCAGCGTCCTGCGGGCACCGACGAGTGGGCCGACCCGTCGGTCCGCCCGCAGGACGACCTCTTCCGCCACGTGAACGGCCGCTGGCTGGCGACGACCGAGATCCCCGACGACCGCGCCGTGGACGGCGCGTTCGTGCGGCTGCGCGACGAGTCGGAGGCGCAGTGCCGCGTCATCGTCGAGCGCGCGGCCGCCGCGGGCGCGCCCCGCGGGTCGGTGACCCAGAAGATCGGTGACCTGTACGCGTCCTTCACGGACACCGACCGGGTGGAGGCGCTGGGCGCCTCCCCGGTGGCCGACGACCTGGCGGCCGTGGACGCGGTGGAGGACCTGCCCGCGCTGGTGCGGCTGCTGGGGACCTTCGAGCGCTCGGGCACGGGCGGGCCGTTCGCCTACTGGGTGGACACCGACAACGCCCGCTCGGACCGCTACGTCGTCTACGTGACGCAGTCCGGGCTGGGCCTGCCGGACGAGTCGTACTACCGCGAGGAGTCTTCCGCGGAGGTCCGCGAGGCGTACGTGCGCCACGTGCAGCGGGTGCTGGAGCTGGGCGGGCGCCCGGACCCGGAGGGCGCGGCGCAGCGGGTCCTGGCGCTGGAGACGGAGCTGGCCAGCCACCACTGGGACCGGGTGCGCAACCGCGACGCGAACGCCACCTACAACCTCGTGGACCGCGACGGCTTCGACGCGCTGCTGCCGGGCGTGGACACGGCGGCCTGGCTGGCGGCGGCGCGGCTGCCGGAGTCGGCGTTCGCCGAGGTCGTGGTCCGCCAGCCCAGCTACCTGCAGGGCCTGGCGGGGGTGCTGGCGTCCACGCCGGTGGCGACCTGGCGCGACTGGCTGGGCTGGAGGGTGCTGCACCACGCGGCGCCGCTGCTGAGCTCGCCGTTCGTGGAGGAGAACTTCGCCTTCTACGGCACGACGCTGACCGGTGCCCCGCAGCTGCGCGAGCGCTGGAAGCGCGGCGTGGGCCTGGTGGAGTCGAACCTGGGCGAGGCGCTGGGCGAGCTGTACGTGGCCGAGCACTTCCCGCCGGCGGCGAAGGCGCGCATGGAGGAGCTGGTCGCGAACCTCGTCGAGGCGTACCGCGTCGACATCGAGGCGCTGGACTGGATGACGCGCGAGACGAAGGACCGCGCGCTGGAGAAGCTGGGGAGGTTCACCCCGAAGATCGGCCACCCGGACGTCTTCCGCGACTACTCGGCGCTGAGCATCGAGCGCGACGACCTGGTCGGCAACGTGCGGCGGGCGTTCGCCTTCGAGGTGGACCGCGAGCTGGCGAAGCTGGGCGCCCCGGTGGACCGCGGCGAGTGGTTCATGACCCCGCAGACGGTCAACGCCTACTACAACCCGGGCATGAACGAGATCGTCTTCCCGGCGGCGATCCTGCGGCCGCCGTTCTTCTCCCTGGACGCCGACGACGCCGCCAACTACGGCGGCATCGGCGCGGTCATCGGCCACGAGATCGGCCACGGCTTCGACGACCAGGGCTCCAAGTACGACGGCGACGGCAACCTGCGCGACTGGTGGACGGACGCCGACCGCGAGGAGTTCGGCAAGCGCACGGCCGCGCTGATCGCCCAGTACGACGCGCTGGAGCCGCCGGAGACGCCGGGTCAGCACGTCAACGGCGCCCTGACGGTGGGCGAGAACATCGGCGACCTGGGCGGGCTGACGATCGCGCACAAGGCGTACACGATCGCCCTGGGCGGGCAGGAGGCCCCCGTCCTGGACGGCATGACGGGCCCGCAGCGGCTGTTCGCCGGCTGGGCGCGCGTGTGGTGCGGCAAGGTGCGCCCGGCGGAGGTGGCGCGCCGGCTGGCGATCGACCCGCACTCCCCGCCGGAGTTCCGCTGCAACCAGGTGGTCAGCAACCTCGACGAGTTCCACGAGGCGTTCGGCGTGCAGCCGGGCGACGGGCTGTGGATGGACCCGGCGGAGCGCGTCCGGATCTGGTGAGGCTCAGCCGGCGGACGCGACCTGGTCGCGCCCGCCGGCCTTGGCCGCGTACAGGGCCCGGTCGGCGGCCAGCAGCAGCTCGTCGGGGGTGCTCCCGTGCTCGGGGGCGGTGGCCACGCCGGCGCTGACGGTGACGTCGACGCCGTCGGGACCGGTGCCCGGGCCGGCGCCGACCTCCAGCCCGGCGCACGCGCGGCGCAGCTCGTCGGCGCGCTCGGCGGCGGCGGCCGCCCCCAGCCGGGGCAGCAGGACGACGAACTCCTCCCCGCCGTAGCGCACGACGTCCTCGGCGCGCGCGTGCCGGCGCAGTTCGGCGGCCACGTCGACGAGGACGGCGTCGCCGACGGCGTGCCCGTGGGTGTCGTTGACGGCCTTGAAGTGGTCGACGTCCAGCAGCACCAGCGACAGCGGCTCCCCGGCGGCGAGCGCCGTGGTCAGCCGGTCGGCGAGGTCGTCGACGAACCGGCGCCGGTTGCGCAGCCCGGTGAGGGGGTCGCGGGCGGCCTCCTCGGCCAGGTCGGCGCGCAGCCGGTCGATGGTCTCCACGTGGGCGCGCAGCTGCGCGTTGGCGGACTCCAGGGCGTGCTGCTGGGCGAGGACGCCGGTGACGTCGCGGGCGACGACGACCCGGCCGACGAGGTCGCCGCGCTCGTCGCGGATCCAGCGGGTGCGCACGTCGAGGCTGCGCCCGTCGTCCAGCTCGACGACCGTCTCGCCCTCGTCGTCGCCGACGGCGGCGGCGAGCACCGGCCCGGCGACCCGCGCCAGCGGCACCCCGACCACCTCGCCGTCCGCGCCCGGGTGCAGCTCCCGCGCGGCGGGGTTGAGGTCGACGACGCGGTCGGCGGCGTCGACGACGAGGACGGCGTCGGTGACGGTGTCGACGACGAGGCTGCGGGCGACGGGGACCAGCCGCAGCAGCTCGTGGCGCACGACGGCGACGGTGAACAGCACCCCGGTGACGACGAAGGCGGGCGGCGTGATGTCGACGGGCAGGTACGGCGCGGGCACGGAGATGCTCACGGCGTTGAAGGCCACGGGCGCGGCCATGGCCAGCAGCATCGTCGTGGTCTGGCGGCGCAGCGGCCCGGTGGCGCTGCGCCGCAGCCGCACGAGGTCGGCGGCGCTCCAGGCCAGGACGGCGTAGCTGTAGACGGTGTGCGCCCAGAAGGCCGGCCCGGGCACGGGCGTGCGCACGGCCGGGTCGCCGACGTACGTCACCTGCGCGTGCACGAGGTGCAGCCACGGGTCCGCGACGAGCAGCGACAGCAGCAGGACGGGCTCGACGGCCAGGGCCGCGACCCGCCGGGGCCGGCCGCGGTGCCCGGTGACGGCGTCGACGAACAGCCGGTAGCACAGCACGACGCCGGTGATCCCGGCGTACTGCACGAGGACGAGCCGGTCCTGCACGGCGGGCGGCAGCCCGGCGTGCATCGCGGCGGCCGCCCCGGCCCACGCGGCGGCGGCCACGAGGCCGACCGCGAGCGGGGTGGCGGAGCGGGCCAGGCGCCGCCGGTGCCACGCCAGGACGGCGGTGGCCAGGGAGACGACGGCGGACAGCGCGACGACGACCGCCACCGGGGACACCGCCCGCACCGCCTCTCGCGCCGACCTCCGACGCCGGCGTGCACCGGCCCCGCAAGAGTGGCATCGACCTCCGACACGGCGCGGCGCAGGGGCCGAGCGGGTGGTCCGCCCCCGCCGCGCGCGCTCGCGCGGTGCGGGGAGACTGGCGCGGTGCCCGTCGTGACGACCGCGCTGGTCGGTGCCGCCGTCCTCCTGGGCGCGGTGACGCAGCGCTCGACGGGGCTGGGCTTCGCCCTGGTCGCCTCCCCGTTCCTCGTCCTCATCGCCGGCCCGCACGACGGGGTGACGCTGGGCAACGCCCTGTCGGCGTCGCTGTGCGCGTTCGTGGTGCTGCGCACGTGGCGGCGGATCGCGCGGCGCCCGGCGCTGCTGCTGTGCCTGCCGGCGCTCGCGGTCGTCCCCGTCGTCGCCCGCCTGGCGGCGGACGTGCCGGAGGCGCCGATGCTCGTGGTCGTCGGGTCGCTGGCGGTGCTCGCGGACCTGGTGGTGCTGCTCAGCCGCCGCGGCGCGGTGCGCGGCGGAACGCTGGCGGCGGTGGGCGCGGGCGCGCTGGGCGGGGCGATGAACGTGGCCGCCGGGGTGGGCGGTCCCGTCGCGGCGGCCTACGGGGTGGCGCAGCGCTGGCCGCGGGAGACGTTCGTGGCGACGATGCAGTGCTTCCTGCTGGTCGCCAACGCCTCCTCGCTGGCGGTCAAGGGCCCGCCGGACGTGCCCGGCTCGACGTGGCTGGTCGCGGCGCTCGCGCTGGTGGCGGGCGCCGTGGTGGGCGAGCGGGTGGCCCCGCGCGTGCCCGTGGACGCCGGCCAGCGCCTGGTGATGGCGGTGGCGCTGGCCGGCGGCCTGGCGGCGGTCGTCCGCGGCCTGCTGATGCTCTGAGGGTCGTGCCTCAGCGCCCGGGCGGGCCGGGGGGCAGTCGCGGGTGCAGCAGGTGCGCCACGAGCGCGGTCCACCCCGTCTGGTGGGTGGCGCCGAGCCCCTCGCCGGTGTCGCCGTCGAAGTACTCGTTGAAGGTGGGGTGCTCGCGCCACAGGGGGCTGTCGGTGGCCTCGATGCGCTGACCGTCGGCGGGCCGGCGCCCGTCCACGGGCCGGAAGAGGTCGACGAGGCTCTCGTCGACGAGGTCGGCGGCCTGCACGAGGTTGATCCGCTTCCCGGACCCCTTGGGCACCTCGATGGTGAGGTCGTCGCCGAAGAAGCGCCCGTAGGTGCGCAGCTTGTCCGCCAGCAGCACGTTGACGGGGAACCAGACGGGCCCGCGCCAGTTGGAGTTGCCGCCGAACATGCCGGTGCGCGACTCCCCGGGCTCGTAGGCGATGGAGGAGTCGCGGCCGCTGACGGAGGTGGTGATCTGCTCCTTGACGGCCGCGGACAGCGAGCGGATGCCGTACCGGGACAGGAACTGCTCGGAGTCGAACATCCGCTCCAGGATGCGCACGAGGCGCTCGCGGTCGAGCAGGGACAGCATCATCCGGCGCCCCTCGGGCCCGGAGCGGGTCAGCAGCGGCTCGGTGAGGTCGGGCCGGCGCCGCTGCAGCCAGCGCAGCCGGGAGGTGAGGTCGGGGCACTCCTGGGCGATCCAGGAGGGCACGTCGGTGGCGCCGAGGACGGGCAGCAGCCCGACCATGGACGGCACCCGCATCCGCTCGGCGGTGCCGTCGGGGTGCAGCAGGACGTCGTAGAAGAAGCCGTCCTCCTCGTCCCACAGCGACACGTCGTGCGAGCCGAAGCGCGTCATGGCCTGGGCGATGGACAGGAAGTGCTCGAGGAACTTGGTGGCGGCGTCCTCCCAGGCGGGGTCGTGCCGCGACAGCTCCAGGGCGATCTTGAACATCTGCTGGCAGTAGAAGGCCATCCAGCTGGTGGCGTCGGACTGCTCCAGGCGGTACCCGGGGGGCAGCTCGGCCGAGCGGTCGAACAGGCCGATGTTGTCCATGCCGAGGAAGCCGCCCTCGAACAGGTTGGAGCCGTGGGCGTCCTTGCGGTTGACCCACCACGAGAAGTTGAGCAGCAGCTTGGTGAAGACCCGCACGAGGAAGCCCTGGTCGCGGTAGCCGTCGAGGCGGTACACGTGCCAGGCGGCCCAGGCGTGCACGGGCGGGTTGACGTCGCCGAAGGCCCACTCGTAGGCGGGCAGCTGCCCGTTGGGGTGCATGGACCACTCGCGGCACATGAGGACGAGCTGCTCCTTGGCGAACTCGGGGTCCACGTGCGCCAGGGGGATGGTGTGGAAGGCGAGGTCCCAGGCGGCGAACCAGGGGTACTCCCACTCGTCGGGCATGGAGACGACGTCGGCCAGCGCGAGGTGGCGCCAGCTGGTGTTGCGGGCGCCGCGGTGGCGGCGGGAGTCGGGGGCGGGCTCGCCGGTGGGGTCGCCGTCGAGCCACTGGCGCACGTCGTAGCGGTACAGCTGCTTGGTCCACAGCAGCCCGGCGTAGGCGCGGCGGGCGATGTGCCGGTCGGAGGCGTCGAGGTCGGGGTGCAGGACGACGTCGTAGAAGGCGTCGGCCTCGACGCGCCGGTCGTGCAGGACGGCGTCGAAGCCGGCGCCGAAGGTGCTCAGGGTCGGCGCGTTGTGGGACAGCCGCAGCCGCACCTGCACGGTCTCGCCGGGGGCGACGGCGTCGAAGCGGTACCAGAAGGCGGCCTTGGTGCCCTGCCGGCCGGGGTTGACCGCGCCGGTCTCCCCGCGCACGATCCGCCGGTCGATGCCGTCCTTGGTGTAGGGGGTGGCGTTGCGGGCGGCGCCGAACAGCTCGACGGCGTTGGTCTCGTTCTCGCAGAAGAGCACCTCGGGAGAGCCCTCGGCAGCGACGAAGTAGCGCCCGAGGTGGGCGTGCTCGCACTCGACGGCCTCCAGGCCGCCGACGGTGAGGGTGGGCGGCAGGACCTGCTCGAGGGTGCCGCGGCGCTTGTCCAGGCCCCACACCCACGTGTTGCGGAACCACAGCTGCGGGACGAGGTCGAGGGGGGCGGCCTCGGGGCCGTGGTTGGTGGCGCTGATCACGACGCACAGGTCGTCGGGGGAGGCCTTGGCGTAGGTGACGAGGACGTCGAAGAAGCGGTCCTCGTCGAGGACGCCGGTGTCGCCGAGCTCGTACTCGCGCTCGTCGCGGCCGCGGCGGGCGTTCTCGGCGCGCAGCTGCTCGTAGGGGTACTCGGCGTGCGGGTAGCGGTACAGCCACTGCATCCAGCTGTGCGAGGGCGTGCCGTCGACGGCCCACCAGTGCTCCTTGGCGTCCTCGCCGTGGTTGCCCTCCTCGTTGGCCAGCCCGAAGAGGCGCTCCTTGAGGATGGGGTCGCGCCGGTTCCACAGGGCGACGCCGAGGTTGAGGAAGCCGAAGCGGTCGCAGACGGCGCCGAGGCCGTCCTCGCCCCAGCGGTAGGCGCGGCTGCGCGCCTGGTCGAAGGGGAAGGACGACCAGGCGTCACCGCTGGCCGAGTAGTCCTCGCGCACGGTGCCCCACTGGCGCCCGGCGACGTAGGGCCCCCACAGGCGCCAGGGACCGTCGGCGCCGGGGGACTCGGCCATGCGGGCGTGCTCGGCGGACGGGTGCGCCCCGCCCGCCGGCTGCGGCGGGAGGGGGGCGTGGGGCTCCTGCGGTGCGCTCACCCGCTCATCCTGCCGGGTCGCGGCCGTCCGCGGCGGGGGAGGGTGTGGCGCACGAGCGCTGCGGGGGCGGTGAGAAGCCTTGCGCTGCAACGACTTCCAGCTCCAGGGCGCAGCCGACTTGCACCGGCGCTGCGCGAGGTCTAGTGTTCTTCCTCGTTGCCCAGCCCGCTGGGGAGCTGCCGGAGCCACTGGTGACAGTAGCGGAAGCAGCGGGATGAGCAACAGGGCCTGGTCGGTGAGAGCCGGCGGATGGTCTAAGCTGGGAGCACTTCCCCGGCAGAGCCCGAAAGGGCCGAGCTGAGGTGTGTGTCCGGTTCTTGAGAACTCAACAGTGTGCCAAGTGTTGATGCCAATGTTGTAACCCCCGTGGTCATCGGCGTGCTTTGTGTGCGTGTGGTGGTCGTGGGTTTTCCTTTGGTGTTGTCCCCTTCCCTCCTCGCCAGGGGGGTGGGGGTTTCGATGCCTGGGTTTGCTCGATGGTTTGGAAGGCCGTTGGTCGTGAGACCGTATGGTTTTTTCTTCGGAGAGTTTGATCCTGGCTCAGGACGAACGCTGGCGG
>NZ_JBJLSH010000040.1:0-42989 GCF_050871905.1 Kineococcus haloalkalitolerans | reverse complement strand
TGCAGCACCACCAGGTCCACGCCCCCCCCCCCCCCCCCCCCCACCCCCCCCCCCCCCCCCCCCCCCCCCCCCCCCCCCCCCCCCCCCCCCCCCCCCCCCCCCCCCCCGACGCCGTGGACCGGCAGACCATCGTCGACACCGTCTACGAGGGCCGCGCGGACGTGGCGCAGGGCCTGCTCGGCCCGGCGCTGCCGTGGGCCGCCGAAGGCCGTCCCGAGCGCTCGGAGACCCCCGCGGCCGACCCGGCGGGCGCGGAGGTCGTCCTGGCCACCTTCACCGACCGCGCCGAGCTGCCCGAGGTCGCGGTGCAGCTGCAGCAGTCGCTCGAGGCCGCCGGCTTCCGCGTCCGCCAGGAGGTGCGCGAGTACGCCCAGATCGAGTCCGACGCCCTCGCGGGCGCCTTCGACGCGTTCGTCCTGTCCCGCGCGACCGTGCTGGACTCCGGTGACCCGGTCGCCTACATGTACTCCGACTTCTCCTGCGAGGGCTCCTTCAACATCGCCCAGCTGTGCGACCCCGCCGTCGACGAGGCGCTGCGCCGGGCGGCGGAGGTCCCGACCGGTGACGCCCGTCGCGCGGCCGTCCTGGAGGCCGAGCGGCTCGTCCTGGAGACCGACGCGGCGATCCCGATGCTGCACGAGCGCGTGGTCCAGGGCGAGTCCGGCCGGTTCACCGACGTCGTC
The DNA here is from genome assembly GCF_050871905.1 of Kineococcus haloalkalitolerans. Taxonomy (NCBI): domain Bacteria; kingdom Bacillati; phylum Actinomycetota; class Actinomycetes; order Kineosporiales; family Kineosporiaceae; genus Kineococcus; species Kineococcus haloalkalitolerans. The sequence goes on along the minus strand of NZ_JBJLSH010000040.1, from coordinate 42,306 downwards.
CGCGACTCCCGCGAGCGCGAGCTGATCAGCGCCGAGACCGCCCCCCGCTGAGGAGGTCCGAGGAACCCGTGAGCGTCGTCGACGTCCCCCCGTCCGCCGGGCCCTCCCCCCGGCCCCCCGCCGGCTGGGGGGGCCGGCGCGCCCGCGCGGTGGCGGCCGCTCTCGCGCGGCCGCTGTCGCGGCTGCTGACGGTCGTCGCGGTCGTCGGCGTGGTCGGCCTGCTGCCGTGGCTGTCGGGGCGCGACCCCGCCCTGACCGTCCTGCGCGGGCGCTCCGCCGAGCAGGAGGCCACCCCGGAGGCCCTGGAGGCCGTGCGCCGCCAGCTGGGCCTGGCGGACGGGCCGGTCGTGCTGCTGGGCCGCTGGCTGGGCGACGTCGTGCGCGGCGACTTCGGCACCTCGTGGGTCAGCGGGGCGCCGGTGCTGCCGGGGGTGCTGTCGGCCACGGGCGTGTCGGTGACGCTCATGGCGTTCTCCTTCGTCGCGGCGGTCCTGGTGGCGGCCCTCGTGGTGGCGCCGTCGCTGGCGGCGGTGCTGCGCGGGAGGCCGCGGCGCACGTCGGGGGCGGTCGCCGCCGCCCTCACGGCGCTGCCGGAGTTCCTGCTGGCCACGGTCCTGCTCGTCGTGGCCTCGGTGTGGCTGGGCCTGTTCCCGCCGTACGGGTGGAGCGGGCCGTCCAGCGCCGTGCTGCCGGCGCTGGCGATGGGCCTGCCGGCGGGCGGGCTGATGGGCCGGATCGTCGCCGACGCGGTCGCGACCAGCGGCGCGGAGCAGTGGGTGGCGACGTGGACGGCGGCGGGCGCGCCGCGGGGCGCGCTGGCGCGCGGGGTGCTGCTGCGCGCCGTCCCGCCCGTCCTGCCGCAGGTCGGCCTCGTCGTCGTCAGCCTCGTCGGCGGCGCCGTCGCGGTCGAGCGGGTCTTCGCCGTCCCCGGCCTGGGCCGCACCACGCTGGGCGCGGCGCAGACGCAGGACCTGCCGGTCCTGCAGGCCGGGATGCTCCTGCTCATCGGCCTCGGCGCCCTGCTCGGCGTGACGACCGACCTCGTGCGCCGCCTCGTCCTGGGGCGCGCGGCGCGCGCGGGCGGGCTGGTCATCCCCTCGACCGGGCACCACACCCGCCTGCGGGACCGGCTCGTGCCGCTGAGCGCGCTGCTGCTGCTCGTCCTGCTCGTGGTCGGCGGTTTCAGCGGCGACCCGTTCGCCGCCGACCGGGGCCGGCTGACCGCGCCCGGCGCGGAGCTGCTGCTGGGCGCGGACGCCTCCGGCCGCGACCTGCTGGCCCGGCTGGGCCAGGGAGCGGGCACGACGATCGCCACGGCCGTCGTCGTGGTGCTGGCCAGCTACCTCGTGGGGGTGCTGGCCGGTCTGCTGCCGAACCTCACGGCCGGCCCGGTCGAGGTGGCCAACGCGGCCCCGCCCGTCATCGCCGGACTGCTGGTGACCGCGGTGACGGGGCCCTCGGCGACCGGCGCCGCGATCGCGGTGCTGCTGGTGAGCTGGGCCCCGCTGGCCTCGCACACCTCGGCGCTGGTGGCCGAGGCGGTGGCGCAGCCGCACGTGCGGGTCCTGCCCGTCCTCGGGGTGGGGCGGGTGCGGCTGCTGCTGGTGCACGTGCTGCCGATGGTGGCCGGGCCGGTGCTGCGCAACGCGTTCCTGCGCCTGCCGGGGGTGGCGCTGGCCCTGGCGGGGCTGGGCTTCCTCGGCCTGGGCCCGCAGCCGCCGACGCCGGACTGGGGCCTGGTGCTGGCGGAGGGCCTGCCCTACGTGGAGCGCGCGCCGTGGGTGGTGCTGGCGCCGGCGCTCTCGCTGGTCGCGCTGTCGGTGCTCGCGGTCAGCGCGTCGGCGCTGGCCCCCTCGCCCGCCGGCCTCCGGCGCGCCCGGGGTGCGCGGGCGCAGCGGGCCGCCGGGTGAGGACCGCGAGGCCCGCCGCCGACAGCAGCGGCAGGACGGCCAGCAGCAGCCACGGCAGCGCCGCGCCCGGTTCCAGGAGGGCGCCCACGGCCGTCGAGCCGAGCAGCACGGCGAGCCCCCCGGCGGAGGCCAGCACCCCGTAGTGGGCCCCGACGTGCCGCTCCCGGGCCAGCGGGGGGACGAGGTCGCGCACCAGGGGGCCGGCCACGGCGGAGCCGAGGTGCAGGACGACGACGAACGCCACGGCCGGGGCGAGCGCCGGCAGGGCACCCGCAGGCAGGGCCGTGGCGGCGGCCACGAGCGCGAACGCCACCGCGGTGACCGAGAAGCCCAGCGGGAGGGCGGTGGCCGGGCCGCGGCGCCGTGCCCAGCGGGCCAGCGGCACCTGCGCGGTGACGGTCACCGCCGCGGCGACCACGAACATCGCCCCCAGCGCGGCCGTGGAGCCGGTGGCCCGCTCCAGCTCCACCGGCAGGGCCAGGTACATCTGGTTGTAGGCCAGCAGCGACGTCGAGCACAGCGCCGTGAAGACGAGGAAGCGGCGGTTGCGCAGCACCGCCCCCCACCCGTGCAGCACGCCCGCCGGCGCGGGACCGCCCGGCTGCGCGCGCGGGCCCCAGCGGGCGTTCGCCACGAGGACGACGACGAAGACGCCCGCGGCCACCAGGCAGGTGGTGGTGAAGCTGACGGCCAGCAGCAGCGCGCCGAGCACCGGCCCCACGGACGAGCCGACCTTCTCCACGACGGCGTCGAGGGCGAACAGCTCCGCGCGGGTGGTGGTGCCCGCGTCCTCCAGCCGACGGCCCTCGTGGGCCAGGCCCGTCTCCACGGCCGGGGAGAACAGGGCGGCGGCGAACCCGGTGAGGACGGTCCCGACGAGCACCCACGGCAGCGACCCCGCCACCCCGAGCACGCAGAACCCGGCGACCCGCACCGCGCACCCGGTCAGGAGCACGGGGCGGACGCCGAAGCGGTCGGTGAGCGCACCGCCCACGAAGAACAGGCCCTGCTGGCTGAAGGTCCGCACGCCCAGGACGACGCCGACGAGCCACCCGGCCATCGCCAGGTCGTCGGCCAGGTGCACCGCGAGGAAGGGGACGACGAGGTAGAAGCCGACGTTGAACGCGAACTGGCTCAGCAGCAGCGTCCGCACCGGGGCCGGCAACCTCCACCAGGGCGTGCGCGGGGTGCGCGGGCGGTCGCGGAGGCGGAGCACGTGCCCGGACGCTAGCCGCTCCGCCCGGTCACCCGCTCCGTCCGGTCAGCCGCGCCGCCCGCGTCCCCAGCGCCAGCCGGGCGCGCGCGGCGCCGGCGGTGCGGCGCAGCGCCACCGGCCAGCCGCGCACCCCGGGCGCGCGGCCGTAGGGCGGGCGGGCGAGCTCCGGCCACAGCAGCCGGGTCGCCGCCGGCGGCAGCTCGCGCCGCCGGCGGTGCTCCAGCGGCAGCTGCAGCATCGCGGTGAAAGCGGCCCGGGAGTTGACGGCGATCGCGCTGAGGGTGAAGGGCGCGGCCCCGTACAGCTGGGGGCCGGCCCAGCAGCCCACGCGCATCTCGAGGTAGGCCAGGTCGAGGAGGTCGTGCACGTCGCGGTGCGGCACCTCCTTGAGCCAGCGGGCCAGGGCGTCCTCGTGCCGCTCGTCGGGGGGCAGCCGCACCAGCCGCAGCAGCTCGTCGGGCCGCGGGGCCGCGGGCACGTCGGTGCCGCGCCAGTAGGGCGCGCCGCCGACCTCGCCGGCGAAACCGGTCACCCACGCCCGGTCGAGGGGCAGGGCGCGGGCGGCGAGGTCGAAGTCGCGGGCCTTGCCCTCGTGGGCGTCGTACCCGACGCGCTCGAGGTAGCGGCGGGCGTCGGCCTCGGGGACCGGCGGGAGCGGCAGCACGCGCAGGTCCAAGTGGTGGCGCCGGGCGACCTCGCGGGCGAAGGAGACGTCGGTGCGCCGGTCGTCCTCGTAGCCGAAGGTGACGAACGTCGTGCGGTCGAGGACGGGGCGGGCGGCGGCGGCGACGAGGCGGCTGTCGCGGCCGGCGGTGAGCGGCAGCAGCAGCTCGTGCCGGGCCGCCAGCGACACGAGGAGGTGGCGGACGGCACCGGCGACGACCTCGACGCGCTCGGCGGTCGCGGCGGCCGAGCTCACCGGTTCCAGCGGCGCGGTGGGCCAGTGCCGCACCGGCTCGAAGGAGGCGAGGTCGAGGTAGTGGTTGGGCAGGAGGCGCTGCACGCCCTCGGCGCTGGTGACCCCGGCGGGGTGGTACCCGCTGCGGCGCAGCGTGCGGCGCTCCCAGCGCCTGGCCAGCTCGGGGTCGCCCCAGCGCAGCACCGTGGTCGTGGAGGCGACGGCGCGCTCGGCCAGGGAGTGCACCACGGCCAGCGACCCGGCGGGGTCCAGGTGCAGGCGGGCCCGCCCGCGCAGCAGCAGGCACGCCCACCGCCCCGCCCAGCGGTAGAGGTGGTCCTCCACGGCGCCGGGGTCGGCGCCCGTCCCGCCGGGGCCCGTGACCGCCTCGACGGGCAGCGAGGCCCGCTCGTGCAGCAGGGCACCGTCCTCGGCGACGACCCACCCGAGCAGCCAACCGGCGGTCCTCCCGTCGCCCTCGAGGAGCGGGACGACCGGCAGGGACGGGTGGGACGCCAGCGTCCACCCGTGCGCCGTGCGCTCGCCCCACCCCTGCGGGTGGGCCCGGGGCCCCTGCGCCAGCACGAACTGGTCGTGGAAGCTCACACGCGCAACGTAACACCGCCGTAACACGGCGGTGAGGACGTGCACCGAGCGGTCGACCGGCGTTCACCCCAGCCGGCGGGAGCGCTTCACCTCGTACATGCGCTCGTCGGCGCGCGAGAGCGCCTCGTCGACGTCGGCGCCGGCGGCCGCGAGGACCCACCCCACGCTCACGCCGACGCCGTGGGCGCGGGCCAGCGGGCCGGCCGCGGCGACCCGGGCGGCGCGCGCGGCGGCGTCGGCGGGGTCGCACCCGGTGCCGCGCAGGAGGAGGACGAACTCGTCGCCGCCGGTGCGGGCGACGACGTCGCCGTCGCGGACGGCGGAGCGCAGCCGGGCGGCGACCTCGACGAGGACGGCGTCGCCGACGGCGTGCCCGTGCTCGTCGTTGACGCGCTTGAAACCGTCGAGGTCGGCGCACACGACGCCGCAGCCCTCGCCGCCGGGCTCGAGGGCCGCAGCGGCCTGCTCGAACAGCGCGCGCCGGTTCAGCAGCCCGGTGAGGGGGTCGGTGCTCGCCAGCTGGCGCAGCATCTCCTCGGCGCGGCGCTGCTCGGTGACGTCGACGCCCACGCACGCGAGGCGGTCGGGCACCCCGTCCTCGTCGAGCAGCACCGTGTTGTGCCAGCGGATGCGGTGCCGGCCGCCGCGACGGTCCAGCCACTCCCCCTCGGCGACGCTGGAGGACCCGTGGGCCACGCCAAGGGCGACGCCCTGCCGGGCCAGGTCGCGGTCCTCCGGCACGACCACCAGGTCGAACATCTCCTCGCCGAGCACTTCCTCGGCCGCGTACCCGGTCAGTTCCTCGCAGGCGCGGTTGAACAGGGTGAAGCGGCCGTGGACGTCCAGCACGCACACCAGGGCCGCGGTGCTGTCGAGCACGGCGCGGGAGGTCTCGCGGTCCAGGGCGCTCGGCGACGACGCGCGGGCTCGACGGGACGGCCCGGCGCCGGGCCGCCGCGGCGTCAGGCTCACCAGCGGGGACCGCTCACCGCGCTCCGGCACGCTGGGATCGTCCACGTCTGCCCGATCGGAGGTCCGGCCCGGCACCTTGAGGCCGGGCGGCCGGGAGGACCCGGACGGCGCAGCGCGGGCGGGGACCGTCAGGACGGCCCGGGCAGGGTCGCCACGAGCGGGTGGTCACCGGCCACCGGGCCGTGCGCCGCCGCCCCGCCCGGGGAGCCGACCCGGTCGAAGAACTCGACGTTGGCGGCGGTGAACGCCGACCACTGCTCCGGGACGTCGTCGGAGTGGTAGATGGCCTCGACGGGGCACACGGGCTCGCAGGCCCCGCAGTCCACGCACTCGTCGGGGTGGATGTACAGCGACCGCTCGCCCTCGTAGATGCAGTCGACGGGGCACTCCTCGACGCACGCCTTGTCCTTGACGTCCACGCACGGCTGGGCGACGACGTAGGTCACGCGGGGGTGCTCCTCTGCAGCTCGGGGACGGGGGTGCTCCGGGAACGCCGGTGGCGGCGCACCGCGCTGGTCACGGCCAGTCCGCCGGCGAGGAGGACGAGCGCGTAGACGGCGAACCGCGCGCCGTCCGGCGCGGCGACGGCGTCGGTGCGCAGGAGGGTGCGGGAGTTCGTGAGGACGATGACGGTGCCGACGGCGGCACCCAGCACCTGCGGGGGTGCGAACCGGACCAGCCAGGCGGCGATCGGCGCGGCCACCAGCCCCCCGGCGAGCAGCGCGAGGACCCACGACCAGGCGATGCCCTGCGCCCCGAGGCCCAGCAGGAAACCCGCGCTGGCCGCGACGGCCACGAGGAACTCGCTGGCGTCGACGGACCCGATCACCTTGCGCGGTTCCAGCCGGCCCGAGGCGAGCAGGGCCGGGGTGCCGACCGGGCCCCAGCCGCCGCCGCCCGTCGCGTCCACGAAACCCGCGAACAGCCCGAGCGGCGCCAGGAACCTGCGCCGCAGCGGGCGGTGCAGGGACCGCACGTCCAGGGTGGTCACTGAGAACCGCACGAGGACGTACACGCCCAGCCCCAGCAGCAGCACGCTGACGAGGGGGGCGGCGACGTCCGCCGGCAACGACGACAGCAGCGTGGCACCGACGAGAGCGCCTGCGGCGCCTGGGATCCCGACCCGCCGGACGACGCGCCAGTCCACGTTCCCGAACCGGTGGTGCGCCGCGCCGGAGGCCAGCGTGGTGCCGATCTCGGCCAGGTGCACCGTCGCCGACGCCAGGGCCGGGCTGGTGCCGACGAGGAGCAGCAGCGTCGTCGAGGTGACGCCGTAGGCCATGCCGAGCGAACCGTCGACCAGCTGGGCCAGCAGGCCCACGACGGCGAGGAGCACGAGTCTGCGCACGAGGGGTTCCCGTTCGTCCCGGTGGACCCGCAGGTCCGCGCTTGCCGGGCACCGTGCGGCGACCGACCAGGTCCTCACCCGGAGCACCCCGCCGCGGAGGAGGGTTGCCGACCAGCGAGCCGGGGCTTGGCGCTGGCACTCGTGACCTGCCGACCACGCTAGGGCGCCGGGCCCGGACCGTCAACACCCGCCACCGGCCGGAACTCCTCGCGGACCGCACGGAGAACCCGCCGGAGAACCCGCGGAACTCCCCGACGGGCTTGACGGGAGTTCCGCGTGCCCTACGGTGGGGACGTGGTCCAGCCGCTGACCGTGCGCCTCGTCTCGCGCCGGTACGTCGACCTCATGCGCGTGCACAGCAACTACGCCTGCCGCCGCACCACCTCCCCCACCCCTCCCCGTCACCGCTAGGGGCGCTCCTCACGGAGGGCCCGCACCCCCGTGAGGACCGATGACACCCGACCCCTCGCTCACGACGTCCGGCGCACCCGCCGCGCCGCCGGCCCGCCCCGCGCGCACCCGCAGCAACGGCCAGTGGGCCGTGGACGGTCGGGCACCGCTCAACCACAACGAGGAGGTCAAGGCCGCCGGGCCGGGCCTCGACGTCCGCGAGCGGATCGAGCGCGTGTACGCCCGGGAGGGTTTCTCCTCCATCGACCCCGACGACCTCAACGGCCGGTTCCGCTGGTGGGGCCTGTACACCCAGCGCCGGCCCGGCATCGACGGCGGCCGCACCGCGCAGCTGTCGAACGAGGAGCTGTCCGACGAGTTCTTCATGCTGCGCGTGCGGATCGACGGCGGGGCGCTGACGACGCAGCAGCTGCGGGTCGTCGGGGAGCTGTCCACGCGCTTCGGCCGCGACTCCGCCGACATCACCGACCGGCAGAACGTCCAGCTGCACTGGGTGCGGGTCGAGGACGTTCCGCAGGTGTGGCGGGAGCTGGAGGCCGTGGGCCTGCGCACCACCGAGGCGTGCGGCGACACCCCGCGCGTCGTGCTCGGCAGCCCCGTGGCCGGGATCGCCCGCGAGGAGGTCGTCGACCCGACACCGGTCGTGGCGGAGATCGTCGGGCGTTTCGTCGGCGACCCGGAACTGGCGAACCTGCCGCGCAAGTTCAAGACCGCCGTCACCGGCCACCCCAGCCAGGACGTCGTCCACGAGATCAACGACGTGTCGTTCGTCGGCGTCGTCCACCCCGAGCTCGGGCCGGGTTTCGACGTGTGGGTCGGCGGCGGGCTCTCGACCAGCGCCCACCTCGCCCAGCGCCTGGGCGCGTTCGTCACCGCGGACGAGGCGCCCGACGTGTGGCACGGGGTCGTGCGGGTGTTCCGCGACCACGGCTACCGCCGGCTGCGGAACAAGGCCCGCCTGAAGTACCTCGTCGCCGACTGGGGCGCCGCGCGCTTCCGCGAGGTGCTGGAGACGGAGTACCTGGGCCGGCGGCTGACCGACGGCCCGGCGCCGCCGCCGCCGCGCGGTCCCGGTGACCACGTCGGCGTGCACGAGCAGAAGGACGGCCGCCGCTACGTGGGCCTGGCCCCCACCGTGGGCCGGGTCAGCGGCACGGTGCTGCGCGCCCTGGCCGACGCCGCCGAGGCCGCCGGGTCGGGCCGCGTGCGGCTGACCCCGCACCAGAAGGTCGTCGTCCTGGACGTCGACCCCGCCCGCGTCGACGCGCTGCTGGCCGCGGCGCGGGAGCTCGGGCTGACCGCCGCGCCGTCGCCGTTCCGCCGCAGCACCATCGCCTGCACGGGCATACAGTTCTGCAAGCTGGCGATCGTCGAGACCAAGGCCACGGCGGCGGACGCGGTCGCCGAGCTGGAGCGGCGACTGGCGGGGATCGAGCTCGACACGCCGATCACCCTGCACGTCAACGGGTGCCCGAACTCCTGCGCCCGGATCCAGACCGCCGACATCGGCCTCAAGGGGCAGCTGGTCACCGGTGACGACGGCGTGCAGGTGCCGGGGTTCCAGGTCCACCTGGGCGGCGGGCTGGCCTCCGCCGACCGCGCCGAACCCGGGCTGGGCCGCACGGTGCGCGGGCTGAAGGTGAGCGCCACCGGCCTGGCCGACTACGTCGAGCGCGTCGTGCGCCGCTACCTGGACACCCGCGCCGACCGCGAGACGTTCGCGGCCTGGGCGCACCGCAGCGACGAGGAGGCCCTGCGATGAGCACCCCCACGGGGACGACCCCCACCACCCGCCCGGCCGGGGAGCTGCGCGCGCTCGCGGCCGCGGCCGCCGACCGCCTCGCCGGGGCGGGTGCCGACGAGGTCGCGGCCTGGGCGGCCGCGGAGTTCCGCGGCCGGCTGGCCGTCGCGTGCAGCATGGCCGACGCGGTCCTGCCGCACCTGGTGGCCCGGCACGCCCCCGGCGTGGACGTGCTGTTCCTGGACACCGGGTACCACTTCGCCGAGACCCGCGGGACCCGCGACGCGGTCGCGGCGACGATGGACGTGCGGGTGGTGGACGTCCTGCCGCGGCTGACCGTCGCCGCGCAGGACGAGGAGCACGGCGCCCGCCTGCACGAGCGCGACCCGGCGGCGTGCTGCCGCATGCGCAAGGTGGAACCCCTGGCGGCCGCGCTGGCCGGGTACGAGGCGTGGGTCACCGGGGTGCGCCGCGACGAGGCGCCCACCCGGGCCGGGACACCGCTGGTGCAGTTCGACGAGCGGCACGGGCTGGTCAAGCTGAACCCGCTGGCCGCCTGGAGCGCCGACGACCTGCAGCGCTACGCCGACGACCACGGCGTCCTCGTCAACCCGCTGCTGTCGCAGGGGTACCCGTCCATCGGGTGCGCCCCCTGCACGCGCCCCGTCGCGGCCGGCGCGGACCCGCGCTCGGGCCGGTGGGCGGGCAGCGCCAAGACCGAGTGCGGGATCCACCTGTGAGCGCCCCCGCCGTGCACCCCGCGCACCAGCGCGGGACCCGTCCCGCCACCCGCCCCGGCGCCGTGGACGACCTGCGCGCCCTGGAGGCCGAGGCCGTCCACGTCGTGCGCGAGGTGGCCGCCGAGTTCGAGCGGCCCGTCCTGCTGTTCTCCGCCGGCAAGGACTCCGTGGTGCTGCTGCGCCTGGTGGAGAAGGCGTTCCGGCCCGCGCCCGTGCCGTTCCCCGTCCTGCACGTGGACACCGGCCACAACTTCCCCGAGGTGCTGGAGTTCCGCGACCGGCGGGTGCGCGCGGGCGGCCACCGGCTGCTCGTGGCCTCCGTGCAGGACAGCATCGACCGCGGTCGGGTCCGCGAGGACGCTCCCGGCGCATCGCGCAACCGGTTGCAGACCCGCACGCTGCTCGACGCCCTCGCCGAGGGGGGTTTCGACGCCGCGTTCGGCGGCGCCCGCCGCGACGAGGAGCGCGCCCGCGCCAAGGAGCGCGTCCTCAGCGTCCGCGACGCCGCGGGGCAGTGGGACCCGCGCGCGCAGCGGCCCGAACCCTGGTCGCTGTACAACGGCCGGATCCGGCGCGGCGAGCACGTGCGGGTGTTCCCGCTGAGCAACTGGACCGAGCTGGACGTGTGGCGCTACGTCGCCCTGGAGGGCCTGGACCTGCCGTCCATCTACTACGTGCACGAGCGCGACGTCGTCGAGCGCGACGGGATGCTGCTGGCCGTCACGCCCCTGACCCCGGCGCTGCCCGGCGAGCGGGTGCGGCGGCTGCGGGTGCGCTACCGCACCGTCGGGGACCTCACCGTCACCGGCGCCGTGCGCTCGGACGCCACCGACGTCGAGGCGGTGCTCGCCGAGGTCGGCGCGGCGACCGTCTCCGAGCGCGGCGCCACCCGCGCCGACGACCGCACCTCCTCCGCCGCCATGGAGGACCGCAAGCGCGAGGGGTACTTCTGATGCGGGAACTGCTGCGGATGGCCACGGCCGGGTCCGTCGACGACGGCAAGTCCACGCTCATCGGCCGGCTGCTGCTGGACACCGGCAGCCTGCCGACCGACCACCTGGCCGCCGTGGACGGCCCCGACGGCCCGGACCTGGCGGCCCTGTCGGACGGCCTGCGCGCCGAGCGGGAGCAGGGCATCACGATCGACGTGGCGTACCGGTTCTTCTCCACGGCTGCGCGCAACTACGTGCTGGCCGACACCCCCGGTCACGTGCGCTACACGCGGAACATGGTGACCGGCGCCTCGAACGCCCACCTGGCGATGCTCCTCGTCGACGTGCGCGCCGGGGTCCTGGACCAGACCCGCCGGCACGCGCGCATCGCGACGCTGCTGGGCGTGCCGCACCTGGTGGCGGCCGTGAACAAGATGGACCTCGTCGACTTCGACCGCGGCGCGTTCGACCGCGTGCGCGCGGAGCTGCACGACGTCGCCGAGCGCCTGGGCGTGCCGCTGCTCGTGGTGCCGGTGGCCGCCAAGCACGGCGACAACGTGGCGGTGCGCTCGGCGCGCACCCCGTGGTGGGACGGGCCCACGCTGCTGGAGCACCTGGACGCCGTCGACGTCCCCCCGCCCGGCGAGGGCGGGCTGCGCCTGCCCGTGCAGTGGGTGTCCCGGCCGGTGGCCGGTGCGCGGCGCAGCTACGCGGGCCGGCTGGCCGCCGGGACCCTGCGCGCCGGCGACGAGGTGGTCGTCCTGCCCTCGGGCGCGCGCACCCGCGTCACGGCCCTGGACGCGCTGGACGAGGAGCGCGAGACGGCGCTGGCGCCGCTGTCGGTGTCGGTGCAGCTGGCCGACGACCTCGACGTGGGCCGCGGGGACGTGCTGACCGCGCCCGAGGACCCGCCCGTGGTGACGCGGGAGCTGCGCGCGCAGCTGTGCTGGATGGGCGAGGAGCCGCTCCGTCCCGGGCAGCGGCTGCTGCTCAAGCACACGACGCGCACCGCGCGGGCGCAGGTCACCGCCCTGCACGACCGCCTGGACCCGGCGACCCTGGCGGACGTCACGTCGCCGGAGCGGCTGGAGCTCAACGACATCGGCACGGTGACCGTGCGCACGGCCGTCGACCTCGTCGTCGACGCCTACACCCGCAACCGCGACACCGGCGCGTTCGTCCTCGTCGACGAGCACACCCACGCCACCGTGGCCGCGGGCGTGGTGCGCGAGGCCGTGCCGCGCGCGGGCGCCGGGCGGCCGGCGGAGGGCGCGGAGGGCGTGGCGCGCTGGACGCCGTCGCGGGCGGCGCGACCGCACCGGGGGGCGGCCGTGTGGCTGGTCGGGGCCGCCCCGGAGGTGCTGCGGGAGGCGGAGGCCGCGCTGCTGGCCGCCGGGCGCCCCGCCTACGCGCTCGACCCCGGCAACGTGCGCGCCGGACTGGCCGAGGACCTCGGCGACGGGCCGGCGGAACGGGCCGAGCTGGTGCGCCGCAGCGGGCACGTCGCCCGGCTCCTCGCCGACGCCGGGCTCGTGGCCCTGGTGGCTGCCGGCTCGGCCGCCGAGGCCCGGGCCGCGGCGCGCCCGGCCGGGGAGGCCGGGCTCACGGCCGTCGTCGTCACCGCTCCCGGCGGGCCTGACGCGCCCAGCGGGGCACCGGGCGTCGCCGACGTCCTGGCCGCCCTCGCGCTGGCCGAGGAGGCCTGATGCTGCCCCTGCACCTGGACGTCACCGGCCGTCGGGTCCTCGTCGCCGGCGGCGGGCCCGTGGCCGCCCGCCGCGCCGCGGACCTCGTGACCGCCGGCGCCGACGTCGTCGTGGTCGCCCCGCAGCTGTGCGAGGACCTCGCCGACCTGGCCGGCGCGGGCGCGCTGGTCCACCACGCCCGTCCCGCCGTCGCGGCCGACGTCGAGGGGGCCTGGCTGGTGCACACCGCCACCGGCGACCCGCTCACCGACAGCGCGCTGGCGGCGGCCGCCGAGGCGCAGCGCACCTGGTGCGTGCGCGCCGACGACGCGGCCGCGTCCACCGCGTGGACGCCCGCCGTGGCCCGCCGCGACCTGGCCGGCGGCGGTGAGGTGGTCGTCTCCGTCACCGCCGGGCGCGACCCCCGCCGGGCGCGCCGCCTGCGCCAGGCCCTGGGCCGCTGGCTGGACGGCGCGCTGGACGGGGCGGTGGACGGGACGCCGGAGCCCGCTCCCCTGCGCCGCCGGCGCCCGGGCCCCGGCCGCGTCACCCTCGTCGGCGGTGGCCCCGGCGACGCGGGGCTGCTGACGCTGCGCGGGCGGCGCCGGCTGGCCGAGGCCGACCTCGTCGTCGTGGACCGCCTGGCCCCCCTCGACGTCCTCGACGAGCTGGACCCGGAGGTGGAGGTCGTCGACGTCGGCAAGACCCCCGACCACCACCCCGTCCCCCAGCACGAGATCAACCGCCTGCTGGTGGAGGCGGCCCGCACCGGCCGGCACGTGGTCCGCCTCAAGGGCGGCGACCCCTTCGTCCTGGGCCGCGGCGGCGAGGAGGTCCTGGCCTGCCGCGAGGCCGGCGTCGAGGTCGAGGTCGTGCCCGGGGTCACCAGCGCCTTCGCCGTCCCCGCCGCGGCCGGGATCCCCGTGACCCACCGCGGCACCGCCCGCGCCGTCACCGTGCTGTCCGGGCACGACACCAGCACCGGCGAGCTGGACCACGCCGCCCTCGCGCGGCTGGAGGGCACCCTCGTCGTCCTCATGGGCGTCTCGACCCTGCCCGCGCTGGCCGCCGGGCTGCTCGCCCACGGCAAGGACCCCGCGACCCCCGTCGCCGTCGTGGAGGACGGCTGGCGGCCCTCGCAGCGCACGACCACCGCGCCACTGGCGGACATCGCCGCCGTCGCGGCCGCGCGCGGGGTGCGGGCCCCGGCCGTCGTCGTCGTGGGGGAGGTCGCGAGGATGGCCCGGTGACCTACCGGATCATGACGGTCTGCACGGGCAACATCTGCCGCTCCCCGATGGCCGAGGTGGTGCTGCGCCGGCGCCTGGCCGAGGCCGGTCTGGACGGGCGGGTGGAGGTCGACTCCTCCGGGATCAGCGACGAGGAGCACGGCAACCCCGTGGACCCGCGCGCCGCGTCCGTGCTGCGCGAGCACGGCTACGACGTCCCCCGGCACCGCGCCCACCAGGTCAGCTCGCAGGAGATCGGCGAGCGCGACCTGCTGCTGGCGATGACGGCCCGGCACGCCCGCTGGCTGCGCACCCGCGCCCCCGGCGAGGACGCCGCCGCCCGCGTGCGGATGTACCGCTCCTTCGACCCGGACGCCCCGGACGTCGAGGGGCCGGGCGCGGTGGCCGACGAGGCCGCCCTCGACATCGACGACCCCTGGTACGGCGGCCGCGAGGACTTCGAGCGCACGCTGGAGCAGGTGGAGGCCGCCGCCGACGCCGTCGTCGAGCACGTGCGCCGGCAGCTGGACGGCTGAGCGCCGGTCAGAACAGGCGCCCCGCCTCCTCGGCCGGCGCCTCCTCCAGCGCCAGCAGGAACCGCTTGCGCGCCAGGCCGCCCGCGTAGCCGACCAGCGACCCGTCCGCGCCGACGACGCGGTGGCAGGGCACCAGGACGCTCAGCGGGTTGCGGCCGTTGGCGGCGCCGACGGCCTGGGCGTACCCCGGCCCGCCGAGGTCGCGGGCCAGCGCCCCGTACGTCGTCGTCGCGCCGTGCGGCACGCGCAGCAGCGCCGCCCGCACCCGCTGCGCGAACGCGTCACCGGCCGGGGCCAGCGGCAGCTCGAACGCGCGGCGCCGGCCGGCGAAGTACTCGGTCAGCTGCTCGCGCACGTCCGCCACGGCCGCGTCGTCGCGCACCCCCAGCAGGTCCGCGGACGGCCCGCCGCGGTGCCCGGGGAACCACACGCCGCGCACGCCGTCGTCGCCGCGGGCCACGAGCAGGTCGCCCAGCGGCGAGGGCACCACCCCGTACCGCGCTCCACCGGCTCCCGCACCGTCCGCGACCACGCGCTCCCCCGTCCCCCGCCGCGAGCACCCGCGGTGGCCTGCGCGAGCATCGCAGCCCCGGACCGTCCCTCGAGAGGAACCCCGTGCCCGTCCCCCCGCTGCCCGACGACGTCACCACCCTGCTGCGCCGGCCGAACCCGGCGGTGATGGCGACCGTCCACCCCGACGGCCACCCCGTCACCGTCGCCACCTGGTACCTGCTCCAGGACGACGGGCGGGTGCTGCTGAACCTGGACGCGTCCCGCGCGCGCCTGCGCCACCTCGAGCGCGACCCGCGCGTCTCGCTGACCGCCCTCGCCGAGGACGACTGGCACACCCACGTCAGCCTCCAGGGCCGGGTCGTGCAGGTGCGCGAGGACACCGGGCTCGCCGACATCGACCGCCTGTCCGGGCACTACCTCGGCACGCCCTACCCGCACCGCGACAGCCCGCGCGTCAGCGTCCTCGTCGAGGTGGAGCGCTGGCACGGCTGGGGCGCGGCGCGCCGCGAGGGCACCGCCGGCTGACCGCGCGTCCCCCGGGGTGGTGGGCCCCGGGTGGTGGGGGCGGGCGGGGCTGGTCCACGCTGTGCTCCCACACGGCGCCGTCCCGGCGCCGCCCCACGGACGGGAGCACGGTGCAGCGCACGGGTGCGGACGGGGCCTTCGCCTACGTCCTGATGAGCCACCTCGACGCGGACCTGGTGCTGCGCACCGCGCGGCGGGTGCGGGAGCTGTCGCCGGGCGCGCACGTGCTCGTCCGGCACAGCCGGCCGGGGTTCCTGGACCCGCGCGAGGCGGCGGCCGCCGGCGCGCAGGTGCTGCGCAGCCGCACCCCGATCCGCTGGGGCACCTGGTCGACGGTGGCGGCGGTGCTGGAGGCGCTGGCGGAGGCCGAGCGGCGCTTCTCCCCCTCGCACACCGTCCTGCTGTCCGGGCAGGACCACCCGGTGCGGGACCTGGCCACCTGGGAGCGCTCGCTGACCGGCGTCGACGCCCTGCTCAACCCCGACCCGCGCGAGCACCGCGACCGCTGGGAGCGCTCCTGGCACCGGCTGCCGGGCGGGCGCCTGCTGCCGGGCGGGCTGGCCGGGCCCGTCGCGGCGGCCTCCCGCGCGGTGGGCGCCGTGGTCCCGGGGGCCCCCGACGTGCGCCTGGCCGGTGGGCGCACCTGGCTGGTCTCGCACCCGCGCGCGGACGCACCGCCGGTGCCCTACCGCAAGGGGTCGCTGTGGACGGTGCTGTCGCGGCGCGCCGTCGCGCGGCTGCTGCGCACCACCGCCGAGCGCCCCGACGTCGTGCGCTTCTTCGCCTCCACGCTGCTGCCGGACGAGGCGTACGTGCACAGCGTCCTGGCCGCCCACCCGGACCTGCGGGTGGTGCACGGGCCGACCACCCTGGCGCTGTTCGCCGAGCGGGCGCCGCACCCGGGCGAGCTGCACCTGGAGGACCTGTCGCTGGCGCGGGCCAGCGGGGCCGCGTTCGCGCGCAAGGTGGTGCGGGGCGTCAGCGACGCCTTCGTGGCCGCCGCCGACGCGGCGGTGGACGCCGACCGGGCGGGGCGGGCGGGCACGACCTCCCCCGCCTGAGCGGGTCGGCGCTCGAGGGGCGGGACCCTCAGGCCGTCAGGTGCAGGGCGTCGCGGGTGCGGGCGGACGCCTTCGCGAGCAGGTCGGCGTCCTCGGACAGGGCCCGGCCGTAGCTGGGCACCATGTCCACCAGCCGGGAGCGCCAGGCCTCCTGGTGCGCCGGGAAGCACTGGCGCAGCAGCTTGAACATGACGTCCACGGCGGTGGAGGCGCCCGGGGAGGCGCCCAGCAGCGCGGCGATCGAACCGTCGGCGGCGTGCACGAGCTCGGTGCCGAACTGCAGCACCCCGCCGCGCGGGCCCTTCTTGATGACCTGCACGCGCTGCCCGGCGGTCAGCAGCTCCCAGTCCCCCTCGCGGGCGTCCGGGTAGAACACCCGCAGCGCCTCCAGGCGCTGCGCGGGCGACTGCAGGACCTGCTTGACCAGGTACGTCGTCAGGGGGACGTTGTCGCGCGCGACGGCCAGCATCGGCAGCAGGTTGTCGGCGCGCACCGAGCGCGGCAGGTCGGTCAGCTTCCCGGTCTTGAGGAACTTGGGGCTGAACCCGGCGTAGGGGCCGAACATGAGGGCCCGCTGCCCGTCGACGACGCGGGTGTCCAGGTGCGGCACGGACATCGGCGGGGCGCCGACCTCCGCCTGCCCGTAGACCTTCGCGGCGTGCCGGGCCACCACGTCGGGGTTCGTGCAGCGCAGCCACTGGCCGCTGACGGGGAACCCGCCGAACCCGCGGCCCTCGGGGACGCCGCTGCGCTGCAGCAGGTGCAGGGCGCCGCCCCCGCCGCCGACGAACACGAACGGGGTGACGACCTCCTCGGTGCCGGCGCCGTCGGCGCGCACGGTCAGCGCCCACCCGGAGCCGCGGCGGGCCAGGTCGGTGACGGTGTGCCCGGTGCGCACCTCGACGCCGCGGGCGGCGGCGCCCGCCAGCAGCTCGCGGGTCAGGGCGCCGAAGTTCACGTCCGTGCCCGCCTCGGAGCGCGTCGCGGCGATCCGCTCGCCGGGCGCTCGCCCCTCCAGCAGCAGCGGCGCCCACTCCCCGACCGTCGCGCGGTCGTCGGCCCACTGCATGTCCGCGAACAGGGGGTGCGCCGACAGCGCCTCGTAGCGGGCGCGCAGGAAGTCCACGTCGGCTCCGCGCACGAAGCTCATGTGCGGCACGGAGCGGACGAACGCGCCCGGGTCGGCCAGCGCGCCGGTCTCCACCAGGTGCGCCCAGAACTGCCGGCTCACCTGGAACGACTCGTTGATGGCGACGGCCTTGGCGATGTCGACGCTGCCGTCGGCCCTCTGCGGCGTGTAGTTCAGCTCGCACAGCGCCGAGTGGCCGGTGCCGGCGTTGTTCCACGGGTCGGAGCTCTCGGCGCCCAGGGTGTCCAGGCGCTCCAGCACGAGGACGGACCAGTCGGGTTCCAGCTCCCCGACGATCGCCGCGAGCGTGGCGCTCATGATGCCCCCGCCGATGAGCACGGCGTCGTAGCGGTTCTCCGTGGGCACCCTGACCACCCTCTGTCCCGGCGAGACGTCCCGGCGGCCGCGTCCGCGGCCACCCCCCTGAGCGCACCGTCCGGCGCGCCCCAGCAGGCTACGTCCCCCCGGCGGGGCGCCGCTGCCCGGGACCGCGCCGGGCGCAGCCGCGCGGCCGCCCCTGCGGCGGTCGCGCCCCGCGATGCTCCGCCGCGGCGGCGGCCGTGTCCAGCGGGTGTGACCGACCCGTCACCCACCCGCCCGCACCGGCCACGGGGCCCGCGCGGCGCGGGCTCAGCGCGGCGCGGGCGGCAGGGGCGCGCGCGGCGGGGGCAGCACCGCCAGCAGCTGGGCCCGGTCGGCGACCAGCCGCTCCAGCAGCGCGGTCTCCTCCGCCCCCGGGCGCGCCACCCCGCGGCGCGCGCGGTCGCGCAGGAACGCCAGCTCGGTGGCCGTCTCGTGGAACTCGCGCAGCGCGGCCAGCGCGGGCCGGCCGCCGCCGCGCGCGACCTGCCGGCGGGCCAGCCGCCGCCCGCCCGTGGACGACAGGGTGCGCACCTCGTCGGCGGTCAGCCAGCCCGTGCGCACGTACACCTGCAGGTGCCGGCCCACCAGGCGCGCCTCGCGCGAGCGCGCCGCCAGCGCCACGCCCACGGCGGCGACGAACACCGGCACCTGCAGCAGCAGGTACAGCTCGATGAACGTCGTCACCCCGCTGCTGGCGCTGGCGTTCCACAGCGCGTGCAGCACCACGGAGACCACCAGCCCGGCCACGGGCGCCACCACCCGCACGAGGCGCGAGCGGTGCGAGGCCGCCAGCCCCAGGCCGACGCCGACGGCCATCGTGAACAGCGGGTGCGCGAACGGGGAGACCAGGCAGCGCAGCACGAACACCGCCACGAACGAGGCCTGGCCCTCCGGGGCGCCCAGCGCGCGGCCCAGGTAGAGGACGTTCTCCAGGTAGGCGAACCCGACCCCGACGAACGCCGCGTAGACGATCCCGTCGACGACGCCGTCGAAGTGCCTGCGCTGCAGCAGCAGCACCAGCAGCAGCCCCAGGCCCTTGAGGGACTCCTCGACGAGCGGTGCCACCAAGACCGAGGTGCTGGTCACGTCGCCCACGGCCCGGTGCAGCAGCTGCGAGCCCAGCGAGTTCAGGACCAGCGCGCCCAGGCTGGCCACGCACGCGCCCCACCCGAACGCGAACGCCAGCAGGTGCGGGGGTTCGGCCTCGTGGCGGTCCAGCCACATCACGGTCGCCAGCACCGGCCCCACGGGCACGGCCGCCAGCAGCAGACCCGGCAGGGTGCCGCGCAGCCCGACCTCCATCGTCACCGCGGCGATGGACAGCGACCCGCACACCAGCAGCACGAGGACGGTCAGGACGAGCAGCGAGCGACCGCGCGGCGCGCGGGCGGCGGGAGCACCACCGGCGCCCGCGCCGGACGGTGCGGCGAGCGCGGGGGTACCGGCCGGGCCGCCGGGGGCGTCGTCCGGCATGGGGGTCAGGCTAGGGCACCGCCTAGGCTGGCGCCGTGAGCAGCACAACCAGCGGCGGCCCGGCACCGTCCGGCGGCGGCCCGGCCCCGTCCGGCGGCACCCGCGCGCAGGACCGCGTGCAGGACCGGATCGTGTGGATCGACTGCGAGATGACCGGCCTGGACCTGGAGCGCGACGCGCTCGTGGAGGTCGCCGCCCTCGTCACCGACGCCGACCTCAACGTGCTCGGCGAGGGCGTCGACGTCGTGGTCAAGCCGCCGCAGGAGGCGCTGGAGGGCATGGAGCAGGTCGTCGTCGACATGCACACCGCCTCCGGTCTGCTCGCGGAGCTGCCGCACGGGCGGACGCTGGCCGAAGCCGAGGAGGCGGTGCTGGAGTACGTGCGCCAGTGGGTGCCCGAGGCGCGGAAGGCGCCGCTGGCGGGCAGCTCGGTGCACACCGACCGCGCGTTCCTGGCCCGCGACATGCCGGCCCTGACCGGGCACCTGCACTACCGGATCGTCGACGTGTCCTCGCTGAAGGAGCTGGCGCGGCGCTGGTTCCCCCGCGTGTACTTCCACACCCCCGCCAAGCACGGCGGGCACCGGGCGCTGGCGGACATCCGCGAGAGCGTGCAGGAGCTGAAGTACTACCGGGACGTGCTGTTCGTGCCCGCCCCCGGGCCGGACTCGGAGACGGCGAAGGCCGCGGGCAAGCGCCACGAGCTGACGCCCGAGGACGGCGCCGCGGCCCACGGCTGAGCGCGCGCCCGGCCGGGTGACCGGCGGCGGCCGTACCCGCGCCGGGCGTGTATCCTCGCTGCGTCGCCGCGTGCCCGGACCGGGCGGACGGCGTCGTGGTGGGTGTAGCTCAGCTGGTAGAGCACCTGGTTGTGGTCCAGGAAGTCGCGGGTTCAAGTCCCGTCACTCACCCCGCTCCGGAGGGGCGGCCCCGCGCGGGGCCGCCCCTCCGTCGTCGTCAGCGCTGCCGACCAGACAGGAGACCGCCCGTGCGCGCCGCCTTCCTCCCCGGGAACCGCGAGGTCGAGCTGCGGGAGGTGCCTGACCCCTCCCCCGGCCACGGGCAGGTGGTGGTGGCGGTGCGGGCCTCGACGATCTGCGGCTCGGACCTGCGGGCCATCTACCGCGAGCACCTGGGCGAGGGCCCGGAGGCGTACCAGGGCGTGGCGGGCGGGCACGAGCCGGCCGGGCGGGTCGTCGCCGTCGGCGAGGGCGTGCACC
The DNA here is from genome assembly GCF_050871905.1 of Kineococcus haloalkalitolerans. Taxonomy (NCBI): domain Bacteria; kingdom Bacillati; phylum Actinomycetota; class Actinomycetes; order Kineosporiales; family Kineosporiaceae; genus Kineococcus; species Kineococcus haloalkalitolerans. Next base: position 21,798 of record NZ_JBJLSH010000040.1, on the reverse strand, counting down.
GGATCGGCGTCGGCGACCGGGTGGTCGTCTACCACATCTCCGGCTGCGGGCAGTGCGACGACTGCCGCCGCGGGTACCAGATCTCCTGCACGTCCGAGCGGCGGGCCGCCTACGGCTGGCAGCGCGACGGCGGGCACGCGGACCTGCTGCTGGCCGAGGAGCGCGACCTGCTCGTGCTGCCCGACGAGCTGACGTTCCTGGACGGCGCGTGCGTGGCGTGCGGGTTCGGCACCGCCTACGAGGCGCTGTGCCGGCTGGGGGTGTCCGGCCGCGACCGGCTGCTGGTCACCGGCCTCGGCCCCGTCGGGCTGGCCGCCGGGCTGCTGGGGAGGGCGATGGGCGCCACGACGGTCGTGGGCACCGACCCCAGCCCGGCCCGGCGCGAGCTGGCCCTGGAGCTGGGCGCCGTCGACCACGCGGTCGCCGGCAGCGACGAGGAGCTGACCGCCCTGCTGGGCGACGGCGCCGAGACGGCCGTGGACTGCTCCGGCAGCGGCGCCGGGCAGCTGACGGCGCTGCGGCACACCCGCCGGTGGGGGCGCGCCGCGCTGGTCGGCGAGGGCGGGCGGCTGGCGGTGGACGTCAGCGAGGTCCTCATCCACCGGCAGCTGACGGTCCACGGCTCGTGGGTGTCCTCCACGGTGCGCATGGGCGAGCTGCTGCAGAACCTGGTGCGCTGGGGGCTGCACCCCGAGCGGGTCGTCACCCACACGTTCCCGCTGGCCGAGGCCGGCGAGGCGTACCGGGTCGCCGACTCCGGCGCCGGCGGCAAGGTCGGCGTCGTCTGGCCCGACGCCTGAGCCCTGCTCACAGGCCCGTCCGGGCGCCCGTCAGACGCCCGTGCGCCCGCCGTCGGAGCCGCTGACCCCGCTGCCGCCGCGCAGCCGTCCGATGGCCAGCAGCCGCTCGCGCAGCCACGCCAGGTAGGCGCCGCGGTCCGCGCGCAGCGCCAGGCTGATGACGGGCACGCCCGCCACCTCCCAGGCGTGCGCGCCCGCGACCGGCAGCACGACGACGTCCAGGCGGAAGGTGCGCAGCCGGCGGCCCAGCTCGCGCTCGACCTCCCCCAGCAGGTTCGTCTCGAACAGCGCGGTGGGCACCCGCCGCAGCACGTCGGCCTCCACCTGCCGGGCGCGCGCGCACCAGGCGACGGCCTCGTCGGCGTCCAGCTCGACGAAGCCGCGCAGCTCCGGCATCCCGCGCAGCCCCGGGTAGCGCGGCGGCAGGATCGAGGTGAGGGCCTGCGGCCCGCCGGGGAAGGCGCCCGCCCACCAGCGGGCCCACTGCTCCCCCGCGACCCGCGCGCCGGCCAGCTCCGCGCTCGCGCCGACCAGCGGCGCGGCCGGCGGGGCCAGCGGCGGCAGGTCCGGCAGCAGGTCCGACACGGGCGGCACCAGCCCCGCCGCGTCGCGCACGTGCAGGGCGAGCAGCAGCGCCTGGGGCATCGACAGGCGCACGCCGGCACCCTCGCTGAACATCGCACAACTGTGCTCCGCGCCGGCGCGCCCGTCCACCGGTGGGAGGACGCGCGGACCCGCCCGCGGGCCGATGCGCGCGCCGGGCGCCCGCGCCTAGCGTCCCGAGCGTGATCAGCGCACCCGGTCCCGTGACGTCCCGGCTGCCCGACCGCGAGCGCCGGCGGCGCCGGCGGCGGGCCGCGGCGGCCGTCGCGCTGCACCGCGGCCAGCTGACCCCGCCCGCGACCCCGCCCGCGACCCAGCCCGCCGGGCGGGCACGCGCCGTCACCGAGCGCGCGGGCGGTGCTCCGGACGGGTCGAGCCCGCGCTGACGGCTCAAGACGGTGTCCCGGGGCGACGACGTCCAGTCCGTCACACCACACGCTCCTCGGGAGGACGCATGACGCAGGACACGACGGGCCGCGACGCGGCGGACCCCGCGAGGGCGATGCTCTCCGAGCACATCCCGCTCTCGCTCATCATGGACATGGCCTCGCCGGAGGGCCCGCGCTCCGCGGAGCTGCTCGAGGCGGAGGGCCTGCCCGAGGACGCGTGGTGGGAGCAGGACGCCTCCCGCTCCTGACCCCGCGACCACGGGTGGACCCCGGGTGGAGCAGTGGCGGCGGGGGCGATTTCGTCCTCGCCGCCGGTGCCTGCTAAGGTCATGACCTGTTGCGCGCCATTAGCTCAATTGGCAGAGCAGCTGACTCTTAATCAGCGGGTTCATGGTTCGAGTCCATGATGGCGCACCTCGAGGCCCCGTGCCGCGGCGAGCTGAGGCTCCTGCGGTGCGGGGCCTTCTCCGTCTCTCCCACCGTCACCCGAGCAGCGGTCTGCCCGGGCCCCCAGGGCGTCCCGCACAGCCGCCAGCGGAGAGGTCCAGCCGTCCGCTCGCACCGGCGCGGGCGGGCGCGGTCGGCGCGCTGCGCTCACAGGGCCGAGGGCAGTGGTGCGGGCTGGCGGGTCGCCGGCAGGGCGCCGAGCCACTGCTCGAAGGCGGCGGCGGGCAGGGGACGGCTGTGGAAGTACCCCTGGGTCTCGTCGCAGCCCAGGCGGTGCAGCGCGTGCAGCACCTGGGCGTCCTCGACCCCCTCGGCGACGATGCGCAGTCCCAGCCGGTGCGCGAGCGCGACGGTGCCGGCGACGATGTCCTCGGCTCGCCCGCCGCTGCCGACCCCGGCGACCAGGGAGCGGTCCAGCTTCAGCTCCACCGCCGGCAGGTCGTTCAGGTAGGCCAGCGAGGAGTGCCCGGTGCCGTAGTCGTCGATGCTGACCTCCACCCCCCGCGCGACCAGCTCGCCCAGGCGCGCCACGGACCCGGCCGGGTCGGCCATGACCGAGGTCTCGGTCACCTCCAGCACCAGGCGTCCGGCCGGCAACCCCGTGGCGGTCAGGGTGTCCTCGACCGTGCCCAGCAGGTCCGGGTGGGTCAGGCAGGCAGCCGACAGGTTGACCGAGACCCGCAGGTCCAGCCCCCGCCGGCGCCAGGCGGCGACCTGGGTGGTGCTCTGCCACAGCACCCGGGTGGTCATCGCCGGCATCAGGCCGTAGTCCTCCACCAGCGGCAGGAAGGTGTCCGGGCCCAGCAGGCCGCGGCGGGCGTTGCGCCAGCGCACCAGCGCCTCCACCCCGACCAGCCGGCCCCCGCGGTCGACCTGCGGCTGGTAGTGCACCTCCAGGTCACCCGGCTGCAGGCCCGGTACGGCGTCCTGCTCGCCCAGCAGCGCCCGCAGCTCCTCCACCAGCAGCGCCTGCTCGGCGGCAGCCGCGGCGGCGGCCTCGTCGTGCACCCGCAGGCCCCCACCGGCGGCCTTGGCGCGGTACATGGCGGCGTCGGCGTGCACGAGCAGCTGCTCGGGGTCGCGCGCGTCCCGGCTGCGGGCGATGCCGGCGCTGCCGCTGACGCGCAGGTGCCGTCCCTCGATCCGCACCGGTGAGAGCGTCACCTGCTGCAGCGCGCCGAGCACCTGCTCAGCGGCGTCCACCGAGCCGCCCGGCAGCACGAGGGCGAACTCGTCCCCGCCCAGGCGGGCGACGAAGGCCTCGGGGCCGGCCACCGAGCGCAGCAGCACCCCGGCGCGGCGCAGCAGCTCGTCGCCGACGGCGTGGCCGAAGCGGTCGTTGACCTGCTTGAAGGAGTCCAGGTCGAGGATCACCAGGGTGACCTCCTCCCCGCGGTCGTACCCGGCGCGCAGCCGCTGGTTCAGCGCCCGCCGGTTCGACAGACCGGTCAGGTCGTCGGTCAGGGCCTCGCGCCGGCGCATCACCAGGTCGGACAGCATGCTGATCAGCTGCACCCCGCGCACCGAGACGCTCAGCGCCGCCAGGCCACCGCTGACCGCGGCCGCCTGGACCTCACCGTCGCCCAGCACGTGCGTGCTCAACCCGGCGGCGACCAGGACGGCGATCGAGGCCAGCAGCACCACCAGCGATCCGGCGGTAGGAGCGGTGGTGGTCACCGGGCGCGCCAGCGGCGGGGCCGCCCGCACCACGGCGGCCACGGCCAGGCTCAGCGCCATCACCGCCCAGCCCACCTCGGACCAGCGCCCGTTGCCGGCGGCGGCGACCGGGTCGTGCACGGCGGCCAGGTCGACGACCACGACCAGCAGCAGCGAGCCGGACAGCGCCCACGCCCGCACGTCGCGGGCCAGGCCGCCGATGACCAGGACGGTCACCGCGCTGCCCAGCAGCATGACCTCCGCCGAGGCCCGCAGCAGCCACAACTGCTCCGACCACAGCGGCCAGCGGACCAGCGGGGAGCCGATCAGCGGCAGCACCAGGTTGCCCACCGCGGTCAGCGCGAAGACCGCACCGACACCGTTGAGCCAGTCACCCGGGTCCGACAGGACCGTCCCGTACCGGTTCCACCGGACCAGCCCCTGGTACAGCAGCGGGCAGGCGACCAGCACCCCCACACCCAGGACGAGACCACCGAGCCCGGACTCCGGCAGCACCCCCACCGCCGCGGAGCAGTCCACGACACCCGCCGCCACCGCCGCCGCCGTGGCGACCCGGGCCGCCCGGGCGAACCAGCCCCAGACCTGCGCCTCGGTGCGCACGGTGCGCGCCCGCCAGGTGAGCACCGCAGCAGCCGCGGCGAACACGGCCGCACGAGCCAGCGACCGCACCAGCAGGTGCACCAGCGCACCGGACCCGCTGCCCTGCTCGACCGCGACCCGCACGAGCGCCCCGGTCGACGTCCACACCGACCCGGCGACCAGGACGACCGCGCACAGCAGGCAGCCCAGCACCACCGGCACCGGAGCACCGCGGATCACCTGCCGGCGCTCTGCTCGCCGCGCTGCTGCCACCCGGGAGAGTTCGGCGCGAGGGCGACGGGACTCAAGCAGCCGTCCGGACGTGATGACCGAGGGCCCTCCCCGAGGGGCGACCTGGTCGGCTCCTCGACGAGCCTGCACCGACGGACCGGCACGACGAGACCACCGACGCGGTCACCGACGAGACGGGGCGCGGCTCAAGGTGAGCGGGTCGCCGGTCGACGGGTGTGTCCACGACGTCCAAGCCGAGGCGTCGCGGTCCGCCAGCGGTACCGGCGCCGCACCCGGACACAGATCGGACCCGCATGTTCAGAAGGCACGCAGCAGTGGTGGCGTCGATGGCCCAGCAGGTCGAGGAGAGCCGCGCCGACGTCGAGGCCGCCACCGAGCTGGTGCAGACGCTGGGACAGGCCCGCACACCCGCTGAGGCGGTGCGCGCCGCGCTGGAGACGGTGCGCGCGCGCTTCGGCTGGGCCTACGGCTCCTACTGGGCGCTGGAGCGGGCCAGCCGGACCCTGCGCTTCTCGCAGGAGAGCGGTGACGCCGGCGAGGAGTTCCGCCGCGTGACGCTGCAGGCGTCCTTCGCCGAGGGCGTGGGACTGTCCGGGCGGGCCTGGCGCGAGCGCGACCTCGTCTTCGTGGCCGACCTGGCTTCGGTGACCGACTGCGTGCGCGCACCCGCGGCCTCGCGCGCCGGGGTGCGCAGCGGCATCTGCTTCCCCGTCATCGAGCACGGGCAGGTCGTGGGCACCATGGACTTCTTCACCACCCAGCGGCTGTCCCCCTCACCTTCCCGCCTGGCCGTCCTGCGCTCGGTCGGGCAGCTGGTCTCCGCGGCGCTGGAACGCCTGAACAACGCCGTGCGCCAGGAGAAGGCCGCCCAGGACGTCGAGGCCGTCTCCACGCTGATCCGCGAGCTGACCTCGGCCACCGGCGAGGAGCAGGCGCTGCAGGTGGCGCTGGACACCGTCCGCCGGGACTTCGACTGGCAGTACGGGTCGTTCTGGCGCCTGGACGAGGACGGGAACGTCCTGCGCTTCGCGCAGGAATCGGGTGAGGCGGGCGCGGAGTTCCGGGCGGTGACGCTGCAGGCCTCCTTCGCCGAGGGCGTGGGTCTGTCGGGTCGGGCCTGGGCGCGGGGAGACCTGGTCTTCGTCGAGGACCTCGGTGAGCTGACCGACTGCGTGCGCGCACCCGCCGCCCAGCGCGCCGGGGTCAAGTCCGGGGTGTGCCTGCCCATCTTCGCCGGCGGGCGCCTGGTGGGCACCATGGACTTCTTCGCCACCCGCACCCTGATCATGTACCCCGGCCGCGAGGCCGCGCTGCGCAACACCGCCGTCATGGTCGGTCAGGCCATGCAGCGCTTCATCGCCAGCTGCAAGCTGCAGCGCGCAGGACAGGAACTGCTGGACTCCATCAGCGAGGTGGAGCGCAACGTGGCCTCGGCCACCAGCGTCGCCGCCCACGGTGAGCAGATGGCCCAGGACGCCAACGACCAGGTCAGCGCTCTGGGCCGGGCGAGCACCGAGATCAACCAGGTGGTGCGCACCATCCAGTCCATCGCCGCGCAGACCAAGCTGCTGGCGTTGAACGCCACCATCGAGGCCGCTCGCGCCGGTGACGCCGGCCGCGGCTTCGCCATCGTCGCGGAAGAGGTCAAGGAGCTGTCCGACGAGACCGAGCGCGCCACCGGCGACGTCAGCGCCAAGGTCAACAGCATCCAGGTCCACGTCGACGCCGTCACCGCCACCTTGTCGACCATCCACACCGCCGTCGAGGAGATCAACCGCACCCAGGAGCTCATCGGCGGGGTCCTGACCGAACAGCACGCCGTCACCCGCGACATCCTCAGCTGACCCGGCACCCCCGCGACCGCGGGTCAGGCGTGGGCGGCGAGGACCGCGTCGAGCGCGGCGCGCGGCACGCCCCGGCCGTCCTCGCGCGGCCAGTGCAGCGACACCTCGTCGAAGCCCGCCTCCCCCAGCGCGCCGAGCAGGTCGGCGTAGGCGGCGGGGCTGGTGAAGGGCTCGCGGTCCAGCAGGCCGACCTGCGCGGTGCGGCGCAGGGGGCGGGTCCGGCCGGCCGCCGCGACGACCTCGTCCAGCGCCCGGTTCTGCGCGCTGACGGCCGCCAGGAACCCGCGGCCGGTCTCGCGCACGTCGCCGTAGGTGATCCAGGAGTCGGCGACCCCCGCGGCCAGCCGCATCCCGCGCGGGCCGGCCGCGGCCACGGTGACGGGCACGCGGGGCCGCTGCACGCAGCCGGGCACGGTGCGCGCGTCGACCGCGGACCACCAGCGCCCGCGCGCGGTGGTGACCTGCTGCTCCAGCATCGTCACCAGCAACCGCGTCCACTCCTCGAAGCGCTCGGTGCGCTCGCGCGCCGGCCACGGCTCGCCGCCCAGGACGGTGGCGTCGGCGCCCTCCCCGCCGCGGCCGATCCCCAGCTCGAAGCGGCCGTCGCTGACGTGGTCGAGGGTGACGACCTCCTTGGCGAACGGCACGGGGTGGCGGAAGTTCGGCGAGGCGACCTGGGTGCCCAGCCGCACCCGCTCGGTGACGGCCGCGGCGGCGGCCAGCAGCGGGACCGCGCCGAACCACGGCCCGTCGCGCATGTCCCGCCAGGACAGGTGGTCGTACGTCCACAGCGTGCGCGCACCGGTGGCCTCGACCTCGCGCGCCGCCGCGGTGAACGCGGCCGGGTGCAGGTCGGGCAGGACGATCCAGGACAGGTCGGGGCGCACCGGCCGAACGCTAGCCGCCGGCGCCCGGGCGCACCGAGAGCGCGTCCGGCCGGGGTGCCGCGGCGGCCGGCCCCTGCTCGCGGCGGCGGGGGCGGCGGCCGGCCAGGCGCCCGTGGGCCGCGCCGGCGACGACCACCACGGCCAGGAGGGCCAGGGACAGCAGGACGACCGTGCCGCCCGTGGGGGTGCCCGTCCAGTAGGAGGTCACGACCCCGCCGCTGCCGGCGAGGACGCCGCCGGCGCAGGCCAGGACGAGGACACCCAGGGAGCTGCGGGCCACGCGCTGGGCGGCGGCCACGGGCAGGACGACGAGGGCGCTGATGAGCAGCAGGCCCACGGTGCGCATGGACAGCACGACGGTGACGGCGACGAGGACGCCCAGCAGGCCGTTGACCAGGCGCACCGGGACGCCGGTGGCCCGCGCGTGCTCCTCGTCGCTGGTGACGGAGAACAGCCAGGGCCGCAGCACGAGGACGACGAGGGACAGCGCGCCGGCCAGGACGGCGAAGCTGACGAGGTCGGCGGTGCTGGTGGTCGTCACCGCGCCGAACAGGTAGCTCTCCAGCGTCGGCCCGCCCGGGGGCGCGTACCCCATGAGCACCACGCCGCCGGCGATGCCGCCGTAGAAGACGACGGCGAGGGCGACGTCGCCGCCCGTGCCGCGCCGGTGGCGCACGGCCTCCATCGCCAGGGCGGCGGCGCAGGCGGCCACGAGGGCCGTCGCCACGGGGGCCCAGCCCAGCAGCAGGCCGCTGGCGACGCCGGCGAGGGCGACGTGGCCGATGCCGTCGCCGACGAGGGCCATGCCCCGCTGGACGACGAAGACGCCGACCAGCGGTGCGGTGAGGCCGACGAGCAGGGCGGCGACCAGGGCGCGCTGCATGAAGGCGTGCTCCAGGCCGGTCCACGTCTGCCAGGCGGGCGGGTCGGCGAGCAGGGCGAGGGCGCTCACCGGGTCACCTCCGCGGGCAGGCGCGCGTCACCGACGGCGGGCGCGAGGCGCCCGGCCTGCAGCTCGACGACCCGGTGGACGACGCCGGACAGGGCGGGCACGTCGTGGGTGACGACGAGGACGGCGGTGCCGCGGTCGACGGCGGCGCGCAGCGCGCGGGCGATCAGCTCGCGGTTGCGGGTGTCGACGCCGGCGGTGGGCTCGTCCAGGAGCACGACGGCCGGGCGCGGGGCCAGGGCGCGGGCGACGAGCGCCCGGCGCTGCTGGCCGCCGGACAGCTCCCCGATGCCGGCGCGGGCACGGTCGGACAGGCCGACGGCCGCCAGGGCCTCGGCGACGGCCTCGCGGTCGGCGCGGCGGGCCGCGCGGCCGAAGCGGGCGAGGGGGCCGCGGGCGGCGAGCCGGCCGGCGGCCACGACCTCCGCGACGGTGGCGGGCACGGCGGCGACGGTGTGCCGCTGCGGCACGTAGCCGACGGGCCGGGCGCACAGGCGCACCTCGCCGCCGAGGACGGGGACGAGCCCGAGGCAGCAGCGCAGCAGCGTGGTCTTGCCCGAGCCGTTGGCGCCGGTCAGGGCCACGCACTCCCCCCGCGACAGCGTCAGGTCCACGCCGCGCACGACGGGGACGCCGCCGTAGCCGGCGACGAGGTCGCGCACCGCGAGCGCGGGACCGTCGAGGAGGGCGGGCGGGCTGCCGGTGGAGGGACGCACGCCCGACACCTTAGTCGATAACGATTATCAGAGGTGTTAGCGTCTGCGCCGTCGAAGTCCCCGGTCAGACAGGAGCGTCCCCGTGCACCGCCCTCCCCTCCGCCGACCCCTCGCCCTGGCGGCGGCCCTCTCCCTCGCGCTGGTCGCCGGCTGCTCGAGCGCCGACACGGCCGCGGCCCCCGAGGAGGCCCCGGAGCAGACCCCCACCGCGACCAGCACCCCCGAGCCCACCGAGGCCGCCGCCAGCCAGCCGCGCCTGGCGATCACGCACTCCGGCGGCGTGCAGGTCCTGGACGCCACGTCCCTGGAGGTCCTCGGCGACTTCCCCTTCGACGGATTCACCCGCCTGAACCCGGCCGGTGACGGCCGCCACCTGCTGGTCACCGCGGCCGGCGGGTTCCACTCCCTGGACGCCGGCGCGTGGGAGCAGGCGCACGGCGACCACTCGCACTACTACACGTCCGAGCCGCGCGTCACCGGCACCGTGTTCGAGGCCGAGGAGGCCGGGCACGTCGTCACCCACGCCGGCCGCACCGTCCTGTTCGACGACGCCACCGGCCAGGTCGTCGCCTTCGACAGCGCCGACCTGGAGGACCCCGACCGCGAGACGCGGGAGCTCACCACCCCCTCGGCCCACCACGGACTCGCCGTGGAGCTGTCCGACGGCCGGATGGTCGTCTCCGAGGGCGACGAGGAGTCCCGCACCGGCATCCGCGTCCTGGACGCCGAGGGGAACGAGATCGCCGCGAACGACCAGTGCCCCGACGTCCACGGCGAGACCGTCGCCGCCGACGAGGTCGTCGTCGTCGGCTGCACCGACGGCGTCCTCGTGTACAGGGACGGGGAGATCACCAAGGTCCAGAGCCCCGACGAGTACGGCCGCATCGGCAACCAGTGGGGCACCGAGGACTCCCCGATCGTCCTCGGCGACTACAAGTCGGACCCCGACGCCGAGATCGACCTGACCACCCGCGTCTCGCTCATCGACACCACCACCGGGCAGCTGCGGCTCGTCGACCTGCCGTCCTCCTACTGGTACCGCTCGCTGGGCCGCGGGGAGGACGGCGAGGGCGTCGTCCTGGGCACCGACGGGCAGCTGCACGTCATCGACACCGTCGCCGGCACCGTCACCCGCTCGATCCCCGTGATGAGCGAGTGGGAGGTCGAGGAGGACTGGCAGACCCCGCAGCCGCAGGTGTTCACCATGGAGGGCACCGCGTACGTCAGCGACCCGGTGGACGACAAGGTCCACGCGGTCGACATCGAGACCGGTGAGGTGTGGGCCAGCGCCGACCTGTCGGTGACGCCCAACGAGCTCAAGGGCGTGACGGGCTCCGCCGACGAGAACGCCGCCCACGACGGCGAGCACGGTCACGACCACGCCGGCGAGGACCACGACGACCACGCCCACGAGGGCGAGGAGCACGACCACGAGGGCGAGCAGCAGCGGTCGTGACCCCTCGCACCCCGGCCCCGCTGTCCCGCCGGGCCGCCCTGCTGGCCGGCGCCGCGCTCCTCGCGGTGCCGGCCGGCGGGTGCGGCGCGGCGGGCGGCCCGGGCAGCAGCGCCGGCAGCGACGCCACCACCGTCGTCGCCTCCTCCTACCCGCTGGCGTTCGTCGTCGAGCGGGTGGCGGCCGAGCGGATCGGCAGCGGGGACGTCGCGCTGGAGAACCTGGTCCCGCCGGGCGCCGACAGCCACGACCTGGAGCTGTCCCCGCAGCAGGTCGCCGAGCTCGGCGCCGCCGACCTGGTCGTCCACCTCGGCGGGCTGCAGCCGGCCGTCGACTCCGCGCTGGCGCAGGACCCGCCGGAGCACCTGGTGGACACCGCTCCCCTGGCCGACCTCGGCGCCGACCCGCACTTCTGGCTCGACCCGGTGCGGATGGTCGAGGTGACCCGCGAGGTCGCCGGGGAGCTGGCCCACGTGGACCCCGACGGCGCGGGCTCCTACACGAGCGCCGCCGCGGACCTGGAGGAGGACCTGCGGGCGCTGGACGCGGAGTACTCCGAGGCGCTGGCCGGGTGCGCCGGCGCCACGCTGGTCACCTCGCACGAAGCGTTCGGCTACCTGGCCGAGCGCTACGGCCTGGAGCAGCTCGGCATCACGGGCATCGACCCGCACGTCGAGCCGTCTCCCGCCCGCCTGCGGCAGGTCGTGCAGACCGTCTCCGGCCGCGGCGTGCAGACGGTCTTCTTCGAGGCCGCCGCCGGTGAGGGCGTGGCCGCCGCGCTGGCCGACGACCTCGGCGTGCGCACCGGGGTCCTGCACCCGATCGAGCGGGTCACGCGGGACGAGGACTACCTGGGCCTCATGGAGGCCAACCTCGCCGCGCTGCGCGACGGGCTGGCCTGCGACGCCTGACCCGCCGCACCGCCGGCACCACCCGAGCGCCCCGTCCCCGCCGCCGCGGGGGCGGGGCGCTCGTGCGTCCCGGGTCCGCACGGCGCTCGTACCGGGCCCGCGCGGCCTGCGTGTCGGTGGCGTGCGCCACCATCGCGGCATGTCCTCCGGCACGTCCCCGCGCACGTCCCCGACCCGCCTGTCCCGCCTCCTGGTCCGCGGGGTGGACGCCGCCGCGGCCGGTGACGCGGAGGAGCTGCGCGCCGCTGCGGCCGCGCTGGCCGAGCTCGACGCCGAGCAGGTGCGCACGGTGAGCGGCGACGTGCTGCGCGACCTGCTGGAGGGGCTGCACCCCGACGGCCTGGACGCCGACGACCTGCGCGCCGTGGTCGCGCGCACCGCCCGGTCCGCGACGTGGCTGCCGGACCTGTCGCCGGACCTGCTCGTGCTCGTGCTCACCGGGGCGCTGGGCGCCCACCCGGACACGGCGGACGGCGACCCGCCGCCGGCCCTCCCAGCACCCCTCGTCGCCCACGCCCTGCTGCTGCTGGAGGACCTGCTGCGCGCCGCCGGTCGGCCGCTGGCCCCGCACCTGGACGCCGCCCTGGCGGAGGTGCGTCGCCGGGAGACCGTCGAGGCGCCCTGACCCGCGCCCCCACGGGCCCGCCCCCACGAACCCGCCTCAGCGGGCGGCCACCCGGTCGCGCCCGCCGCGCTTGGCCGCGTACAGGGCGGCGTCGGCGCGCGCCACCAGCTCCGCGGCGCCCTCGGCGCCGTCCCAGAGCGCCACACCGGCCGACGCCGTCTGCGGCGCGGGGGTGGCCCGGCGCAGGTCCTCCACGAGGTCGAGCGCGTCCGGCACGGCCGCGCCGGTCAGCAGCACCGCGAACTCCTCCCCGCCGTAGCGGGCGATCATCGCCGCCGGCGGCAGCAGGTCGCGCCACGCGCTCGCCGCTCCCCGCAGCACGCGGTCGCCCGCGGCGTGGCCGGCGGTGTCGTTGAGCCGTTTGAAGTGGTCCAGGTCCAGCAGGGCGACGGCCACCGGACCGCCGTCGGCCAGCGCGCGCTGCAGACCCGCGTCCCACGTCCGGCGGTTCGGCAGCCCGGTCAGGGCGTCGGTGCGCGCCACCTCGGCGAGCTGGCGGGCCTGCTCCTCGACGCGGCGCACGAGCTGGCGCACGCGGGCCAGGGTCAGCGCCGACAGCAGCAGGGACCCGGCGCCCACGACGGCCCAGTCGACGGGCAGCCCGGCCAGGCCCTGACCCAGCAGCACCGCGGGCGCCAGGCACGCCGCCCCGCCGACCAGGAGCCACCGCCACAGCGGCCAGCCGATCCCGGCGTCGCCGGGGGTGGCGGCCGCCAGGCCGGTCGAGGTCAGCGCCGCGGCCGCCAGCAGCGACAGGCACCACGCGAAGGGCAGCAGCTGCCACGGACCGGCCAGCCCCGGGGCGAGGACCGCCACCGCCCCCGTGACCACGTCCCCGCACAGCAGGCACGCGTAGGCCGCGGCGGCCAGCACCGACGGAGCTCGAGCCGATCGTCCCGACAGCAGCCAGTGCAGGGCCAGGCCGAGGAGCAGCAGGTCGATCAGCGGGTAGAGGACGACGAGGACCGCCCCGGTGCCCGACACCCCGGTCTGCGCCAGCGCGGGCCGGACGACGAGGGCGCCGACGGCGACGGCAGCACCGGTCGCCGCGATGGCGGTGTCCAGCAGGGCGCCCGAGTCGAAGCGCCGCCAGCTCAGGGAGGCGAGCGCCGTGAGCACCAGGACGTTGCCGAGCACGAAGAAGACGTTCGAGGTCCCTGCGGCCACCGCTCCGTCCCCGCGGAGCTCGGCGTGGAAGAGCGCGTAGCCGACTGTGATGCAGGCCAGTCCCAGGCCGTGCAGGAACCACGGCGGCCGGTGCGCCGGCGGGCGCCGCGGCAGGCCCGCCGCGACCGCGGCGACGGCCAGGACGCCGGGGGCCACAGCGGCGACGGCCTGCGGCACCGGTCCCGCCCCGGTGAGGACGACGGCCAGGGCACCCAGGCCGGTGAGCGCGGGCAGCACGAGGCGCCAGCCGCCCCTCACCGCTCTCGCCCCACCCCGTGGTCGTCGGCCCGCGGGCAACGCCGCTTGAGCACGAGCAAACGCTTCCCACCGCCGGGCCCACACCGGCGACTTCAGGGAGTCGCTTGATGGTCACGGACAGTAGGACGAGACTGCGTGCCGCCGAGCACCGACGCCGGCAGACCTCACCGTGGAGGCACCCGTGAACGAGCGCACGCGCACCACCGGCCCCACCCCCCGCCCCGCCCGACGCCGCGCCCGACGCCGCGTCCCCGCCCTCGCCGCGGTCGCGGTCCTGACCGCCGGCCTCGCCGCGGCACCCGCCGCGAGCGCCGCCACCGCACCGCCGGGCGTGCGGGCGGCACCCGGCGCCGTGACGCTCTCCCCGCGCCCCGCCGTCCTGCCCGAGACGTGCCGCACGGCCACCCCGCCGGTCAGCCCCTGCGGGTACGGCACGATCGACGTGCGCGTCAGCGGCCTGGCCGCGGCCGGGGACCGCGCCGGCGGCGGGATCGGCTTCGGCGGGGCCGCCGGCGTCACCCTGGAGGTGCGCTGCGGCACGTCGACGCGCTCGACGTGGGTGCGCACCCAGGTCCCCGTCGGGCCGGTGTGGCCGCGCTCGGCCTCGACGATCGGCCCGGCCACCCGGGTGGACGCCGACACCGCCGTCCTGCGCGCCGGGTTCACGCTGCCCTCGAGCGGCGCGCTGGGCGCCTGCCGCTCCACGACGACCGTGGTGCGGGCCTGGTCCACCGGCGCCTCCGTCGTCCTGGACGGCCTGCCGCCGACGGCGTCCGGCGCGACGTCCACGACCGTGCGGGTCAGCGGGACGCCGCAGTTCCCCCGGGCCTGAACCCGTCGCGGTCCCGCACCAGCAGGTGCAGCCCGCCCCGCGGTCGCAGCGTGACGAGCGACTCGACCGCGGGGCGCGGCCCCGGCGCGGGCGCCAGCGAGCGCGTGCGCAGCAGCTCGGCCAGCAGCAGGACCGACTCCACGAGCGCCAGGTCGCGGCCGATGCACAGCCGCGGCCCCGCCCCGAACGGCACGTAGCCCCTCTCGCGACGGGCGGCGTCCAGGAAGCGCTCGGGCCGGAACTCCTCCGGCTCCTCCCACACCGCCGGGTGCCGGTGCAGCGCCCACGTGCAGACGATGACGAGGGTTCCCGCAGGCACCTCGACGCCCGCGACGACGTCGTCCTCCAGCGCCCGCCGGGTGATCACCCACGCCGGCGGGTACAGCCGCAGCGACTCCTCCAGGACCGCCCGCGTGAACCGCAGCCCGCGCAGGTCCTCCCACCCCGGCGAGCGGCGCCCGCCGTCGAGGAGCTCGTCCAGCTCGGCGTGCAGCCGCTGCTGCGCGCCCGGGTGGCGGGCCAGCAGGTCCAGCGTCCACGTCAGCGACGATGCGACCGTCTCGTGACCGGCGACGACGAAGGTGACCAGCTCGTCGCGCACCTCGGCGTCGCTGAGCCCGGCGCGCAGCATGAGCCCCACGACGTCCTCGCGCCCGTCCTCGCGCTCGTCGCCGTCCGCCGCGGCCGGGCGGGCCCTGCGGGCGGCGACGATCCGCGCGCAGACGGCGTCGATGCGCGCCGTCTCGCGCTCCAGCAGCCGCCGCGAGCGCGTGGGCCACGAGCCCGGCACGGGGCTGGCGGCGCGGGCCACGAGCAGCTCCAGCGCCCGCCCGACCGCGTCGACGAGCTGCTGCGCCACCCCGGACAGGTCCGCGTCGGCCAGCGTGTGCCCGACGACCTCCAGGCTCGCGCGGGAGGTGGCGTCCAGGACCTCCAGCGGCGCGCCGGCCCGCGCGTCGGCCTCGGCGCCCAGCCGGGCGCCGGCCGCCACCGCGCGTTCCGCCACGTCGCTCAGCGCCCCGTGGTGGAAGGCCGGCTGCACGGTGCGCCGGTGCCGGCGCCACGTGTCCCCGTCGCTGGCGAGCAGGCCCTGGCCGGTGACCGTGGCCAGCGCCGAGTACTGCGGGGTGGCGCGCCCGTAGCGGCGGTGGGCGTCGACGAGGACGTGCTTGACGCCGGCGGGGTCGTTGAGCAGCAGCACGGGGGTGCGCGGCAGCGGGAACGCGGCCAGGTCGCCGTAGCGGGCGGCCGTGGCGGTGAGGAAGTCCACCGGGCTGCGCCGGATCGCCGGGACCGCGCGGACCATGTCCCACGGCAGCGGACCGTCGGCCGCCAGCGGGGTGTAGCGGGCGTTGCGGCGAGCGCCGGGCGACGCGGCGGGCGCGGTGCCGGAGCGCCTCAGAGGTACAGCCCGGTCTGGCCGTCGTCGACGCGCGGGGCGGCGACGGCGTGCAGGTCGCGCTCGCGCAGCAGGACGTACCCCTTGCCGTGCAGCTCGACCTCCGCCTTGTCGTCGGGGTCGAACAGCACGCGGTCGGACACCTGCACCTGGCGCACGTGCGGGCCCACGGCCACGACGGTCGCCCACGACAGGCGGCGACCCACGGCGGCCGTGGCGGGGATGACGATGCCGGCGGAGGACCTGCGCTCGGAGGCGTCGTCGGCGGAGACGAGCACCCGGTCGTGCAGCATCCGCACCGGCAGGCGGCTGGGGTCGGGCGCGCTGGTCACGCGGGGACCGTACAGCCGGGCCCCCGCGCGCGGCCCGGGCGGGTCCGCCGGCTCAGCGGCGCCGGCGGACGGCGCGGACGACGATCACGACCCCCACGCCCACGACGACAGCGGCCACGGCGGCCACCCGCTCGGTGCGCAGCCCGCCGCGGCGGTCGGTGACGAAGCCGAGGGCGGACGTCTGCGCCGAGGTCAGGCCGCGGCGGGCGATCTCCGAGGGCTGCAGCCGGTCGTGCAGCTCCTCGAGCGTGGCGGCCAGCCGGTCCCGGCGCACCTGGACCTCCCGCTCGAGCGCACGGGGGTCCGTGGTGGTGATCTCGACCTTGCCGTCGCTGCCCGCCACGGTGCCTCCTGCCGACCGGTGTGGTCCTCGTGCCCTGTTCCTGCTGCGCCTGGTGCTGCGGCCCGCGCACCGGCCCGGGGGGCGGCGGGGCGACCCGACCGTACCGGAGGGGCGTCCCGCCGCACGCGCGGGCGGCCCCGCCGCGCTCACGTGTCGGCCCCGACGCGGTTCCCCACCCGGCCGCGGCCCGGTCGCGGGCCGGGCCCCGGCGGCTACGGTGACGCCGTGACCGACCGCCCCGCAGGCCGGCTGACGCCCGGCGACACCGCCCCCGACTTCACGCTGACCGCGCACGACGGCAGCACCGTGACGCTGTCGCAGCTGCGCGGCGAGCACGTCGTCGTCTACTTCTACCCGGCGGCGATGACGCCGGGCTGCACGACGCAGGCGTGCGACTTCCGCGACTCCCTGGACGCCCTCGCGGCCTCCGGGTACCGGGTCCTGGGCGTCTCGCCCGACCCGGTCGCGAAGCTGGCCGAGTTCGCCGAGCGCGACGGCCTGACCTTCCCGCTGCTGTCCGACCCCGACCACGCGGTGCTCGAGGCGTGGGGCGCGTGGGGCGAGAAGACGATGTACGGGCGCACGTCGGTGGGCGTGGTGCGCTCGACGGTCGTGGTGGACCCGGAGGGCGTCGTGCAGCTGGCGCAGTACAACGTGCGCGCCACCGGCCACGTCGCCAAGCTGCGCCGCGACCTGGGCCTCGACGCGGCCTGACGCCCGCCCCGGAGGCCGCCGGACCCACCTCCTCCCGCCCGTCCCGGTTAGGCTGCCGGGGCGAGCGGGAGTGGTGTAACTGGCAGCCACGCAGGACTTAGGATCCTGTGCCTCCGGGCGTGCGGGTTCGAGTCCCGCCTCCCGCACTCGCGGTGCGCTCGCGGTGCGCTCGCGGTGCGCTCGCGGCGCCCCGGCCGGGGTTCAGCCGCGCAGCAGGCGCCCCAGGTAGCGGGCGATCTCGCGGGGCCCCGAGCGCGGCGCCGCGGCGTCCACCGCCGCGTTGTAGTTCGTGTTCGTGTTGACGTCGTAGGTGACCAGCCGGCCGTCGACCGTCTCGATGAACTCCATCCCCGCGACCTCGACGCCCTGCTCGCGCAGGAACCGCGCGTGCTGCGCGAGCACCGGGTGGTCGAACCCCTCGCGCAGGCTGAACACCGTGTCGCCCGGTTCCTGCGGCACCGTCGCCCCCGGCGGGAGGACGGGCCGGCCGGTCACCGGGTCCAGCTCGCAGGCGTCGGCCGGGCAGAGCTGGAAACCGCCCTTGGCGGTGTCGGCGCGCACGGCGTACAGGAACTCCCCGCCGACGAACTCCGCGCGGGTGATCGAGGCGTCGGCGGGTTCGACGTACTCCTGGAGCAGCCACACCCCGTCGGCGGGCTCGTCGAGGTCGCCGGCACCGGCCTCGAACTCCTCGGCGGAGTCGAACCGGGCCACGCCCAGGCCCTTGCCGCCCTGCGAGTGCTTGGTGACGAACGGCCCGCCCAGCTCGCGCGCGAAGGCGAGCGCCGCCGCGCGCAGCCGCTCGGTGCCGACGACGGCGACGGTGCGGGGGACGTCGATCCCGGAGGCGGCCAGCGCGGTGAGCTGCTGCACCTTGCTCAGCTCCAGCTCCAGCACGCGCCGGCCGTTGACGGTGCGCCGCCCCGAGGCCTCCAGCCACGACAGCACGGCACGGGTGTGGGCGACGGAGGCGGTGTGCCCGCGGGTGTGCGCGGACGCCGACATCCGCGACCACCACACGCCCGGCTCCGGTTCCGCGGCGAGGTCCAGCTCGCCGCCGGTCAGGACGTGCTCGCGCAGCGGCACCCCCTCGGCGGCGAACGCCTCGACGAACGGCGGCAGCCACTCGGGGTTCTCGTGCAGGACGTGGACGACGGGCTCGGGGCTCACCGCGCCATCATCCCCCGCGGTCGGTCGGCGCACCCTCCCCCGGGTCGGCGCACCCTCCCGGGGCTCAGCGCTCCCGCCCGGGGCTCAGCGCACCCTCCCGGGGCTCAGCGCACCCTCCCGGGGCTCAGCGCACCCTCCCGGGTTCAGCGCATGCGCTTGGTCCACACCCCCGACTGCCCGCGCACGGCGCGCGGCAGGGCGCGGCAGAACACCACCAGCGGCATCCCCACCGCCTGCCCGGCCAGCCGCAGCGGGGCGCTGGCCCGCCCGTGCAGGCGGTCCCCGCGCGCGTAGGCGAGCACGGCCAGCGCGTGGCCGGCCAGGACGAGCTGGGAGGTGCGCCGGCGCGGTGCGGCGGCCGCGCCCGCCAGCAGCGCGACCTGGGCGGCCGGGCCGACGGTGGAGCGCCACACCTTGTGCGCGGCGAAGCGGCGGAACTCCACCGGCCCGGTGGCGAACTGCGCGCGGTAGCGCCAGAACAGGCGCAGCTGACCGGCCATGATGCGCACCCGCCGCTCGAGCTGGTCGCCGCGCGGGGCGGAGTCCTCGACGACGAGGCAGCGCGGTTCGACGCCGACGGCGTACCCGCGCGAGGCGACGTCGAAGGCCAGCCACAGGTCGTCGTTGGCGGTCCCGGCCGGGATCGGCCGGAAGACGGGACGGCGGAACGCGACGGCCTCGCCGACCAGGGCCAGCGACCCGCCGCGGGCCGCCTCCGTCGTCTTGATCCAGTTCTCGTAGCGCCAGTACAGGCCCTCGTCGGCCGCGCCCCGCTCGCGGCGCAGGCCGGAGACGAGGTCGTACCGGGCGACGCAGGTGTTCAGCAGGGCCCGCAAGCCGTCCTGGTCGAGGGTGGCGTTGGCGTCGACCACCACGACGTACGGCGCCTTCGTGCCGTCCACGCCGCGGTTGACGGCGGCGGCCTTGCCGGCGCGCCGCTCGGCGTAGTCGACGCGGAACCCGTGCGCCAGGCACAGGTCGCGGGTGCGCTCGTCCTCGTCGACGACGACGGTGACGCAGGACAGCGGCACGCGGCAGGCGTCGACGAGGGTGCGCAGGGTCTGCAGGATGACGCCGGCCTCGCCGTGGGCGGGGACGAGGACGTCGACGTCCTCCCACGTCCAGCCGTGCTCGCCGACGGGTCCCGCGTCGGCTGCGCCGATCGCGGTGGCGCCCGCGCGTCGCGGGCGGTGCGCCAGCAGCCACGCCGGGTAGGCGACGTGGCCGGCGAACGCGGCGGCGACGAGCGCGGGCAGCGCGGTGCGGGTGGTGCTCACGGTCTCCCCCAGACCCCCGGGTTCGCGGCGGCCCGGGACCCGGGCACCGTACCGGCGCGGAAGGGCTGCGCTGCAACGTTTTCACGACCCGTCCCCCGACCGGGGGACCACTGCGGGGGAGTTCTCGACGCACCGTCAGGAAACCATCACGGCCCGTGGACGGAACTCCGTCGCAGGTCGCGAGGAACCGTGCACGGGGAGTTCCGGGGACCGCGTCCGGGGGTTCCGGGGAGAGTCGCGGGACGACTACACCGAGTCCTCCCGCGCACCCGGACGGGAGTTCCCCGCCCCCGGCAGCAGGACGTCGAGCCAGCCGTCGACGAGGACGTCGAACCACGCCGCGCGGTCGCCGACGACGTTCGTCAGCGCGCCGTCGAGCTCCAGCACCACGGCACCGGTCACCTGCTGCCAGGCGGCCAGGCCGTGCGCGACGAGGGCCACGAGCGCGTCCTCGCCCTCCACCGCTCCCCCGTCCGCGGGCAGCAGCCCGAAGACCGGCTGGGCCGCGAGCGCGCGCAGGTCCGCCCGCAGGGAGGCGGGGGTCCCGGCCGGCAGGGGGCGGACGGCAGCGGGGTCGACG
Organism: Kineococcus haloalkalitolerans; assembly: GCF_050871905.1. Classification (NCBI taxonomy): domain Bacteria; kingdom Bacillati; phylum Actinomycetota; class Actinomycetes; order Kineosporiales; family Kineosporiaceae; genus Kineococcus; species Kineococcus haloalkalitolerans. The sequence goes on along the minus strand of NZ_JBJLSH010000040.1, from coordinate 1,594 downwards.
ACGCCGGCGGACACGGCCTCGCGCAGCAGCCGGCCCATCACCGCGGGCGCCCGGCCCGCGGGGCGCACCGTCTCCACCGGCGCGGCGTACCCGGGGACGGGGCTGCCGTGGACGAGGGCGAACTCGTGCGGGTGCGCCAGCGCCCACGCGCGCGTCCCCCGGCACACCGCCCGCCAGCGGGCGGCCGCATCCTCGGGCGCGCAGGCGGCGTCGGCGCGCTCAGCGGCCTCGCCCAGGGCGTCGTAGGTCTCGACGATGAGGTGCGTGAGCAGCTCGTCGCGGGTGGCGACGTAGCGGTAGACGGCCGAGGAGACCATGCCCAGCTCGCGGGCGACGGCGCGCAGCGACAGGCCGGCGGCGCCGACCTCGGCGAGCTGGCGGCGGCCGGCCCCGACGATGCGGCGCACGACGTCCTCGCGGGCCCGGGCGCGGGCCTCGGCGGCGGCGGAGGGGCTCATCCCGGCATCCTCGCACGCCCGAGAGCACCGCTCATCATCGAGAGCGCTGCTCTTGACGACGGAGCCGAGTCGCGTGAACACTGCTCTCGTCCGAGAGCGCCGCTCACACCGAGGAGTCCGCCGTGCCCGTCCAGCCCACCCCCGCCCGCCACGTCGTCGCCGGCGCCGGCCCCGTCGGCACCCGCCTGGCCCTCGCGCTGGCCGGCCGCGGCGACGAGGTCGTCCTCGTCAGCCGTTCCGGCCGCGGCCCCGACCACGAGCGCGTGCGCCGACTGGCCCTCGACGTCGCCGCCGACCACCGCTCCGGCACCGGCGCCCTCGCCGACGCCGTGCGCGGGGCGTCGACCCTCGTCAACGCCGTCAACCCCGCCTACCACCGCTGGCCGCAGGAGTGGCCCGGCCTCACCGCGGCCCTCCTCGACGCCGTCGAGGCCGGCGGCGCCCGCTACGTCGCCTTCTCCAACCTCTACGGCTACGGGCCACGCACCGCGCCGATGACCGAGGACGCCCCCCTGGCCGCCGCCCCCGGCACCAAGGGCGCCGTGCGGGCCCGCACCTGGCTCGACGCCCTCGCCCGCCACGAGGCCGGGCGCCTGCGCGCCAGCGAGGTGCGCGCCTCCGACTACTTCGGCGGCGGGCCCGGCGCCAACAGCCACCTGGACCTGGAGGTCGTGCCGCGCGCCGCGCGCGGCCGCGTCCCGTGGGCGCTGCTCGGCGACCCCGCCGCGCCGCACGCCTGGACGTTCCTGCCCGACGCCGTCACCACCCTGCTCGCCGTCGTGGACGACGAGCGCGCCGACGGCCGGGCCTGGCTGGTGCCGTCGGCGGCCCGTTCGATGCACGAGGTGGCCGCCGACGTCGCCCGCCTGCGCGGGGTGCGGCCCCACCGGGTGCGCGTCGCCCCCCGCCCCCTGCTGCGCGCCGCCGCGCGCGTGTCCGCGAGCGTGGCGGCGGTGGAGGCCGAGCGCTGGCAGTTCGCCGCGCCCTTCCTCGTCGACTCCACCCGCACCGAGCAGGTCCTCGGCGTGCGGGCCACGCCCTGGGAGGACGCCCTGCGCGCCGACCTGGAACTGCTGGGCCTGCCCGCGCGGGCGCCGCGCCCGGTGCCCGTGGCCTGAGGCCGGAGGCCTCAGGCC
>NZ_JBJLSH010000039.1:0-44347 GCF_050871905.1 Kineococcus haloalkalitolerans | reverse complement strand
CCGCCCGGCCCCGCGGGCCGCCGCGGCCCCCGCCGGCCCCCCCCCCCCCCCCCCCCCCCCCCCCCCCCCCCGCCGCCGCGCGGCCGGGCGGCCCGGAGCCGTTTTGACCGCCAGAAACGCGGCGGGTAGGCTCGTGTGCGCTTGACACGAGAGTGCCCGCGACCAGGTGACAGGACGTCGCCTTCCCGGGTCCTCAGACGAACGACACGCCCGACCTCGTGGGTCGGCGGGGTGTCGAGCGCCGGCCCAGGACGGGCGGCGCGGCCGGGGACCACCCGGTGAACCACCGAGCCGACACGCCAGATCGAGAACGAACACGGAGACAGGGTGCCCACCATCCAGCAGCTGGTCCGCAAGGGCCGGGAGGACAAGGTCGTCAAGACCAAGACGCCCGCGCTCAAGGGCAGCCCGCAGCGACGCGGCGTGTGCACCCGCGTCTACACCACTACGCCCAAGAAGCCCAACTCCGCGCTGCGCAAGGTGGCGCGCGTGAAGCTCACCAGCGGCATCGAGGTCACCGCCTACATCCCGGGCGTCGGCCACAACCTCCAGGAGCACTCGATGGTCCTGGTGCGCGGCGGTCGCGTGAAGGACCTGCCGGGTGTCCGCTACAAGATCGTCCGCGGTTCGCTCGACACGCAGGGCGTGAAGAACCGCAAGCAGGCCCGCAGCCGCTACGGCGCGAAGAAGGAGAAGAGCTGATGCCGCGCAAGGGTCCCGCCCCCAAGCGTCCCCTGGTCGTCGACCCCGTCTACCAGTCGCCGCTCGTGACGCAGCTCGTCAACAAGATCCTCCTCGACGGCAAGAAGTCCGTCGCCGAGAACATCGTGTACGGCGCGCTCGAGGGCGCCCGCACGAAGACCGGCAACGACCCCGTCGTGATCCTCAAGCGCGCGCTGGACAACGTGAAGCCCGCGCTCGAGGTCCGCTCGCGCCGCGTCGGCGGCTCGACCTACCAGGTGCCGATCGAGGTGCGCCCGAGCCGCTCGACGACGCTCGCGCTGCGCTGGCTCGTCGGCTACGCCCGGCAGCGCCGCGAGAAGACGATGACCGAGCGCCTGCTCAACGAGATCCTCGACGCCTCGAACGGCCTCGGTGCCGCGGTCAAGCGCCGCGAGGACACCCACAAGATGGCCGAGTCGAACCGGGCCTTCGCGCACTACCGCTGGTGATCCCAGCGGCACCTCGCCGACGAACCCCCTCGATCCCAGGGAAGAGGCAGTAAACCGTGGCACAGGACGTGCTGACGGACCTGACCAAGGTCCGCAACATCGGCATCATGGCCCACATCGACGCCGGCAAGACCACGACCACCGAGCGGATCCTCTTCTACACGGGGATCAACTACAAGATCGGTGAGGTCCACGACGGCGCGGCGACGATGGACTGGATGGAGCAGGAGCAGGAGCGGGGGATCACCATCACCTCCGCCGCCACCACCTGCTTCTGGGAGGGCACCCAGATCAACATCATCGACACGCCCGGCCACGTCGACTTCACGGTCGAGGTCGAGCGGTCGCTGCGCGTCCTCGACGGCGCGGTCGCCGTCTTCGACGGCAAGGAGGGCGTCGAGCCCCAGTCCGAGACGGTGTGGCGGCAGGCGGACAAGTACGACGTCCCCCGCATCTGCTTCGTCAACAAGATGGACAAGCTCGGCGCGGACTTCTTCTTCACCGTCCGCACCATCGTCGACCGCCTCGGCGCCGAGCCGCTGGTCATGCAGATCCCGATCGGCTCGGAGAACGACTTCCAGGGCGTCGTTGACCTCGTCTACATGCGCGCCCTGACGTGGAGCGCGGACGCCGCCAAGGGCGAGGCCTACGAGAAGGGCCCGATCCCGGCCGAGCTGCAGGAGCAGGCCGAGGAGTACCGCCAGAAGCTCGTCGAGCGCGTCGCCGAGACCGACGAGGCGCTGCTGGAGAAGTACCTGGGCGGCGAGGACCTGACCCCCGAGGAGATCAAGGCCGGCGTCCGCCAGCTGACGATCAACAGCGAGGTCTACCCGGTCTTCTGCGGCTCCGCGTTCAAGAACAAGGGCGTGCAGCCCATGCTCGACGCGGTCCTGGACTACCTCCCCTCGCCGCTGGACGTGAAGCCCATGGTCGGCCACAAGGTCGGCGACGAGTCGGTGGAGATCGTCCGCCACTCCGACGCCGACGAGCCGTTCTCCGGCCTGGCCTTCAAGGTCGCCGCGCACCCGTTCTTCGGGAAGCTGACCTACGTCCGCGTGTACTCCGGGCGCATCGCCGCCGGCTCGCAGGTCGTCAACTCGACCAAGGGCAAGAAGGAGCGCATCGGGAAGCTCTTCCAGATGCACTCCAACAAGGAGAACCCGGTCGAGGAGGCCCGCGCGGGCCACATCTACGCGATGATCGGCCTCAAGGAGACGACGACCGGCGACACGCTGTCGGACCCGCAGGACCAGGTGGTCCTGGAGTCGATGACGTTCCCCGAGCCCGTCATCTCCGTGGCGATCGAGCCGAAGACCAAGGGCGACCAGGAGAAGCTGGGCACCGCGATCCAGCGCCTGGCCGAGGAGGACCCGACCTTCCAGGTCGAGCTGGACCAGGAGACGGGCCAGACGATCATCAAGGGGATGGGCGAGCTCCACCTCGACATCCTCGTGGACCGCATGAAGCGCGAGTTCAAGGTCGAGGCGAACGTCGGCAAGCCGCAGGTCGCCTACCGCGAGACCATCCGCCGCGCGGTCGAGAAGATGGACTACACCCACAAGAAGCAGACGGGTGGCTCGGGCCAGTACGCGAAGGTCCAGGTGACCATCGCGCCGCTGGACACCTCCGACGGCCAGTTCTACGAGTTCGAGAACAAGGTCACCGGTGGGCGCGTCCCGCGCGAGTACATCCCGTCGGTGGACGCGGGCATCCAGGACGCCATGCAGCTGGGCGTCGTGGCCGGCTACCCGCTGGTCGGCGTGAAGGCGACCCTGCTCGACGGTGCGGCGCACGACGTCGACTCCTCCGAGATGGCCTTCAAGATCGCCGGCTCGATGGTCCTCAAGGAGGCCGTCAAGCGCGCGGACCCGGTCCTGCTCGAGCCGGTCATGGCCGTCGAGGTGCGCACGCCCGCCGACTACATGGGCGACGTGATCGGCGACCTGAACTCCCGGCGCGGCCAGATCGAGTCCATGGAGGACGTCAGCGGCGCCAAGGTCGTCAAGGCCAGCGTCCCGCTGTCGGAGATGTTCGGCTACGTCGGCGACCTCCGGTCCAAGACCCAGGGTCGCGCCGTCTACACGATGCAGTTCGCCAACTACGCGGAGGTCCCGCGCAACGTGGCGGACGAGATCGTCAAGAAGGTGCGCGGGGAGTAAGCCCGCTGCGGCCGTCCCGGGGGCCACGCGCCCCCGGGACAGACGAACCCCGGGTCACCACACTGGTGGGCCGGACACCCACCCACCCGACCCACCGGGTCGGGGCAGAAGCGACAGTCCCGAGGAGGACCCCCAGTGGCGAAGGCGAAGTTCGAGCGGACTAAGCCGCACGTCAACATCGGCACGATCGGTCACATCGACCACGGGAAGACGACGCTGACGGCGGCGATCACCCGCGTGCTGCACGACAAGTTCCCGGAGCTGAACAAGGCCTCGGCGTTCGACCAGATCGACAAGGCTCCCGAGGAGCGTCAGCGCGGCATCACGATCTCGATCGCGCACGTCGAGTACCAGACCGAGGCGCGCCACTACGCGCACGTCGACTGCCCCGGTCACGCGGACTACATCAAGAACATGATCACCGGTGCGGCGCAGATGGACGGCGCCATCCTGGTGGTCGCCGCCACCGACGGCCCGATGCCGCAGACCAAGGAGCACGTCATCCTGGCCCGCCAGGTCGGCGTCCCCTACATCGTCGTCGCCCTGAACAAGGCCGACATGGTGGAGGACGAGGAGCTCCTCGAGCTCGTCGAGATGGAGGTGCGCGAGCTCCTCTCGTCCTACGAGTTCCCGGGCGACGACGTGCCGGTCGTGCGCGTGTCCGCGCTCAAGGCCCTCGAGGGCGACGCCGAGTGGGGCGACAAGCTCATGGAGCTCATGGACGCGGTCGACACCGCGATCCCCGAGCCCCAGCGCGCGATCGACCAGCCCTTCCTGATGCCGATCGAGGACGTCTTCACGATCACCGGCCGCGGCACCGTCGTGACCGGCCGCATCGAGCGCGGTGTCCTCAACGTCAACCAGGAGGTCGAGGTCGTCGGCATCCGTCCGGCGTCCACCAAGACCACCGTGACCAGCATCGAGATGTTCAACAAGATGCTGGACACCGGCCAGGCCGGCGACAACGCCGCCCTGCTGCTGCGCGGTCTCAAGCGCGACGACGTCGAGCGGGGTCAGGTCGTGACCAAGCCCGGCTCGATCACGCCGCACACCGAGTTCGAGGGCCAGGCGTACATCCTGTCCAAGGACGAGGGTGGCCGTCACACGCCGTTCTACAACAACTACCGTCCGCAGTTCTACTTCCGGACGACCGACGTCACGGGCGTCGTCTCGCTGCCCGAGGGCACCGAGATGGTCATGCCCGGTGACAACACCGAGATGAAGGTCGACCTCATCCAGCCCATCGCGATGGAAGAGGGCCTGAAGTTCGCGATCCGCGAGGGTGGCCGCACCGTCGGCGCCGGTCGGGTCACGAAGATCATCAAGTGAGCCGCGCCGGCGGGGGAGCGTCCAGCTTCCCCGCCGGACCGCTCGGCGCTGCGGGGCGGGTCCTGACCGGGACCCGCCCCGCCGTCGTGCGAGGCCACCCCGCGCGCGGCGGGGGAGCGGCCCGGCCGCCGGTGCCGCCGGAGCCCGATTGGACCGGTGGCCGTGCTGTCTGGCAGACTGTCGGGGTTGCTGTGCCGCCGCGGGTCCGTCCCGCCTGGTAGCCGGCGACCGCGAACGTCGAACGACACCGGCGCTGACCGCCCGGGGCGGGCGGCGGACGGTCTACCTGAACAGGACGACAGTCGTGGCACGCCACGGCGAGGACCACACCGGGCAGCCGGGTGAGGGTGCAGAACGTGCGAGAGCGCGACACGCCCGACCTCGGGGGTCGGGGCCGCAGGGCCCCGCGCCGCGCGCGAGTCAGTAGCGGGACGAAGAGAGAGAGTCAGACGACGCCATGGCGGGACAGAAGATCCGCATCAGGCTCAAGGCCTACGACCACGAGGTCATCGACAGCTCGGCGCGCAAGATCGTCGACACGGTGACCCGGACGGGCGCTTCGGTGGCCGGGCCCGTGCCGCTGCCGACCGAGAAGAACGTCTACTGCGTCATCCGCTCGCCGCACAAGTACAAGGACAGCCGCGAGCACTTCGAGATGCGCACCCACAAGCGCCTCATCGACATCATCGACCCGACGCCGAAGACGGTCGACTCGCTCATGCGCCTCGACCTGCCGGCGGGCGTCGACATCGAGATCAAGCTCTGAGGGACTCAACGACGATGAGCGACAGGCAAGTGCGAGGGGTGCTCGGCACCAAGCTCGGCATGACGCAGCTGTGGGACGAGGCGAACCGCCTCGTGCCCGTGACGGTCGTCAAGGTCGAGCCCAACGTCGTGACCCAGGTCCGCACCACGGACGCCGACGGCTACGAGGCCGTCCAGATCGCCACCACGGCGATCGCCGCCCGCAAGGCCAACAAGCCCGCGGCTGGCCACTTTGCGAAGGCCGGCGTGGCGCCGCGCCGCCACCTGGTGGAGCTGCGCACCACCGACGCCGCCGAGTACTCGCTCGGCCAGGAGGTCACCGCCGAGGTGTTCGACTCCGGCGTCGTGGTCGACGTCGTGGGCACCACCAAGGGCAAGGGCACCGCCGGTGTCATGAAGCGCCACGGCTTCGCCGGTGTCGGCGCCTCCCACGGTGCGCACCGCAACCACCGCAAGCCCGGTTCGATCGGCGGCTGCGCCACCCCGGGCCGCGTCTTCAAGGGCATGCGGATGGCCGGGCGCATGGGCGCCGTGCGCCAGACGACCCAGAACCTGACGGTCCACGCGGTGGACGCGGAGAAGGGCCTGCTGCTCATCACGGGCGCCGTCCCCGGCCCCCGCGGTGCCGTGGTCCTCGTCAAGAGCGCCGCCAAGGCGCGCGTGAAGGAGGCCTGAGATGACTGCGACGACGGAAGCCGCCCAGGCGATCACCGTCCCGCTGCGCACGGCCGACGGTGGCACCAACGGGACCGTCGAGCTGCCGGCGAAGGACTTCGGCCGCCAGGTCAACATCCCGCTGATCCACCAGGTCGTGACCGCGCAGCTGGCCGCGGCCCGCCAGGGCACGCACGCCACCAAGACCCGCGGCGAGGTCCGCGGCGGTGGCAAGAAGCCCTACAAGCAGAAGGGCACCGGCCGCGCCCGCCAGGGCTCGCTGCGCGCCCCGCAGTTCACCGGCGGTGGCACGGTCCACGGCCCGCAGCCGCGCGACTACTCGCAGCGGACGCCCAAGAAGATGAAGGCGGCCGCCCTGCGCGGTGCGCTCTCCGACCGGGTGCGCCACGACCGCCTGCACGTGGTCGAGGGCCTCGTCGGCGGGGACGCCCCCTCGACGAAGACCGCCGTGAAGCTGCTGCAGGCGCTCTCGGGCCGCAAGAACGTCCTCGTGGTGCTCACCCGCGCCGACGAGGTCTCGGTGAAGAGCCTGCGCAACATCGCCGGGGTGCACGTCCTGCCGGCGGACCAGCTCAACACCTACGACGTCCTGAAGTCCGACGACGTCGTGTTCACCCGCGACGCGCTGGACGCGTTCGTCGCCGGCCCGCCCACGGGCCGCAGCGCCACCGCGGTGGCCGCTGAGTCCGAAGGGAGCACCCTGTGAGCGCCATCGGCGGAACCCGCAAGGACCCGCGCGACATCCTCATCGCGCCCGTCGTCTCCGAGAAGAGCTACGGGCTCATCGACGAGGGCAAGTACACGTTCGTCGTGGACCCGGGCGCGAACAAGACCGAGATCAAGATCGCCGTGGAGAAGGTCTTCGGCGTGAAGGTGGCGTCGGTCAACACCGCGAACCGGCAGGGCAAGGCCCGCCGCACGCGGTTCGGCACCGGCCGCCGCAAGGACACCAAGCGGGCCATCGTGACGTTGCGCGAGGGCACGATCGACATCTTCGGCGGCTCGGTCGCCTGAGCCCCAGGGCTCGCACGACTGCCGTAGACACCTTCGAACCCGAGGAACGACGCCATGGGAATCCGCAAGTACAAGCCGACGACGCCGGGCCGCCGCGGCTCGTCCGTCGCCGACTTCGTCGAGATCACGCGGAGCGAGCCGGAGAAGTCGCTCGTCCGCCCGCTGACCAAGACCGGTGGCCGCAACGCCTCCGGCCGCATCACCACCCGCCACATCGGCGGGGGGCACAAGCGCGCCTACCGCGTCATCGACTTCCGTCGTGACGACAAGGACGGCGTGCCCGCCAAGGTCGCGCACATCGAGTACGACCCCAACCGCACGGCGCGCATCGCGCTGCTGCACTACGCCGACGGCGAGAAGCGCTACATCATCGCGCCGACCCGCCTGAAGCAGGGCGACCGGATCGAGAACGGCCCCACGGCCGACATCAAGCCGGGCAACAACCTGCCGCTGCGCAACATCCCCGTCGGCACCGTGATCCACGCGATCGAGCTCCGCCCCGGCGGCGGCGCGAAGATCGCCCGCTCCGCCGGCGCGAGCGTCCAGCTCGTGGCGCGCGAGGGCCGCTTCGCCCAGCTGCGCATGCCGTCGGGCGAGATCCGCAACGTCGACGTCCGCTGCCGCGCGAGCATCGGCGAGGTCGGCAACGCGGAGCAGTCGAACATCAACTGGGGCAAGGCCGGCCGCATGCGCTGGAAGGGCCGTCGTCCCACCGTCCGCGGTGTCGCCATGAACCCGATCGACCACCCGCACGGTGGTGGTGAGGGCAAGACCTCCGGCGGCCGCCACCCGGTCAGCCCGTGGGGCCAGCCCGAGGGTCGCACGCGCCGCCCGGGCAAGGAGAGCGACAAGCTCATCGTCCGTCGCCGCCGCACCGGCAAGAAGCGCTGACAGGAGACCGGCCACCCATGCCTCGCAGCTTGAAGAAGGGCCCCTTCGTCGACGACCACCTCCAGAAGAAGGTGGACGCCCAGAACGAAGCGGGCACGCACAACGTCATCCGGACCTGGTCCCGCCGTTCGCTCATCACGCCGGACTTCCTGGGCCACACGTTCGCGGTGCACGACGGTCGCAAGCACGTCCCCGTCTTCGTGACGGAGTCGATGGTCGGGCACAAGCTCGGCGAGTTCGCGCCCACGCGGACTTTCCGCGGCCACGAGAAGGACGACCGCAAGGGCCGTCGCCGCTGACCCTCCGGGTCCGCGACACGAACAGCAGTCACCGAGACTGAGACCAGAAGGCAGGACAGGGATGGAAGCCAAGGCGCAGACGCGGTACCTCCGCGTCACGCCCCAGAAGGCGCGCCGAGTCGTCGACATGGTCCGTGGCAAGCAGGCCACCGAAGCCGTCGCCGTGCTCACGTTCGCCCCGCAGTCGGCGGCCGAGCCGGTGCGCAAGCTCGTCGAGAGCGCGATCGCCAACGCGCGGTTCCTCGCCGACAAGCACTCGGAGGCGTTCGACCCGGACACGCTCGTCGTCCAGGCGATCCACGTCGACGAGGGCCCGACGATGAAGCGGTTCCGTCCCCGCGCCCAGGGCCGCGCGGGACGCATCCTGAAGCGCACGAGCCACATCACCGTGGTCGTCGCGCCGAAGGTTCCCGGCGCCAAGAAGACGAGGAGGACCCGATAGTGGGACAGAAGGTCAACCCGCACGGGTTCCGACTGGGCATCACGACCGACCACAAGAGCCGCTGGTTCGCGGACTCCACCAAGACGGGTCAGCGCTACGCCGACTACGTCAAGGAGGACGTCGCGATCCGCCGCCTCCTGTCCAAGGGCATGGAGCGCGCCGGCATCTCGAAGGTGGAGATCGAGCGCACCCGCGACCGCGTGCGCGTCGACATCCACACCGCCCGGCCGGGCATCGTCATCGGCCGTCGTGGTGCGGAGGCCGACCGCCTGCGCGGCGAGCTGGAGAAGCTCACGGGCAAGCAGGTGCAGCTGAACATCCTCGAGGTCAAGAACCCCGAGGTCGACGCGCAGCTGGTGGCCCAGGGCATCGCCGAGCAGCTCGCGAGCCGCGTGTCCTTCCGGCGCGCCATGCGCAAGGGCATGCAGACCTCGCTGCGCTCGGGCGCCAAGGGCATCCGCGTCAACTGCGCCGGCCGCCTGGGCGGCGCGGAGATGAGCCGGTCGGAGTTCTACCGCGAGGGTCGTGTGCCGCTGCACACGCTGCGCGCGAACATCGACTACGGCTTCTACGAGGCCCGCACCACGTTCGGCCGCATCGGCGTGAAGGTGTGGATCTACCACGGTGACGTGACCAGCCGCGAGCTGGCCCAGTCGCAGGCCGCCGCTCCGCGCGCCCCCCGTCGCGGGGAGCGCGGCGAGCGCGGTGAGCGCGGCGGGCGTCGCCGTCCGACGCAGGAGACCGCCGGTGCTCCCGTGGCCGAGGCCGCGGCCGGTGCCGGCGCGCCGACCGGCGAGGCCGCCCAGCAGCCCGCCACCGGCAAGGGCACCAACGGAACGGAGGCCTGACCCGTGCTGATCCCACGCCGAGTCAAGCACCGCAAGCAGCACCACCCCACGCGCCGCGGCGCGGCCACCGGCGGCACCCGGGTCACCTTCGGTGAGTACGGGATCATGGCCGTCGAGGGCGGGTACATCACGAACCGGCAGATCGAGTCGGCTCGTATCGCCATCACCCGGCACATCCGTCGTGGCGGCAAGGTCTGGATCAACATCTACCCGGACCGCCCGCTGACGAAGAAGCCGGCCGAGACCCGCATGGGGTCCGGCAAGGGTTCGCCCGAGTGGTGGATCGCGAACGTCAAGCCCGGGCGCGTGATGTTCGAGCTGTCGTTCCCCAACGAGAAGGTGGCCTCGGAGGCGCTGACCCGCGCCATCCACAAGCTGCCCGTCAAGTGCAAGATCGTGCGCCGCGAGGGTGGTGAGTGATGGCCGTCGGGACGAAGGGCCTGAGCGCCGACGAGCTGCGCGGGTTCGACGACGCCAAGCTGGTCGAGGAGCTGCGGAAGGCCAAGGAGGAGCTGTTCAACCTCCGCTTCCAGTCCGCGACCGGTCAGCTGGAGAACAACAGCCGGCTGAAGGCGGTCAAGCGGGACATCTCCCGCATCTACACGACGATGCGCGAGCGCGAGCTCGGCATCAGCGACGCGCCGACCAGCGAGGAGGTCGCCAAGTGAGCGAGCAGAGCGCCACGAGCGCGACGCCGGCGACGGAGCGCGGCTACCGCAAGACCCGCCGCGGCTACGTCGTCAGCGACAAGATGCAGAAGACCGTGGTGGTCGAGGTCGAGGACCGCGTCAAGCACGCGCTCTACGGCAAGGTCATCCGCCGCACCACCAAGGTGAAGGCGCACGACGAGGCCTCCTCGGCCGGTGTGGGCGACCTCGTCCTCATCGCCGAGACCCGGCCGCTGTCCGCCACCAAGCGCTGGCGCGTCGTCGAGGTCCTCGAGCGCGCCAAGTGACCTCGGGCGGAGCGCCCGGCGCGCACCGCCCCCCGTACCCCATGTCCGTTCGGCCAGGCTCGGCGCCCCTCGCGGGGCGCCGAGAACCGGCGCGACGAAGGAGTAGAGAGTGATCCAGCAGGAGTCGCGGCTCAAGGTCGCCGACAACACGGGTGCCAAGGAGATCCTGTGCATCCGCGTGCTCGGCGGTTCCGGCCGCCGCTACGCGGGCATCGGTGACGTGATCGTGGCCACGGTCAAGGACGCGATCCCCGGTGGCAACGTGAAGAAGGGCGACGTGGTCAAGGCCGTGATCGTCCGCACCAAGAAGGAGCGTCGCCGCGCCGACGGTTCCTACATCCGCTTCGACGAGAACGCCGCCGTGATCCTCCGCGCCGACGGCGGCGACCCGCGCGGGACCCGCATCTTCGGGCCCGTCGGTCGCGAGCTGCGCGAGAAGAAGTTCATGAGGATCATCTCGCTGGCTCCGGAGGTGCTCTGACCATGGGGAAGATCCGCATCAAGAAGGGTGACCTGGTCCAGGTCATCACCCGCGTGCGCGGTCGCCGCAACGACGACGGCACCAAGACGTCCGACCTCGGCAAGCAGGGCAAGGTCCTGGAGGTCTTCGCCGACACGCAGCGCGTGCTGGTCGAGGGCGTCAACCAGATGAAGCGGCACACCAAGGCCCGCCCCGGCGTGGCCGGCGGCATCGAGGTCCGCGAGGCCCCGATCCACATCAGCAACGTGCAGCTGGTGGACCCGGAGACGGGCAAGCCGACCCGCGTGGGCATCCGCACCGAGCAGGTGGAGCGCGACGGGCGCACGAAGACCAAGCGCATCCGCGTCGCCAAGCGCTCCGGCAAGGACATCTGATGACTGTTGAGACCCAGACCCGCGCCCTTCCCCGCCTGAAGCAGCGCTACCGCGACGAGATCAAGGGCCAGCTGCACGAGCAGTTCGGCTACGCCAACGTCATGCTCGTCCCCGGCCTGGTCAAGGTCGTGGTGAACATGGGTGTCGGCGAGGCCGCCCGCGACTCCAAGCTCATCGACGGCGCCGTGCGCGACCTGACCGTGATCACCGGTCAGAAGCCGCAGGTGACCCGGGCCCGCAAGTCCATCGCCCAGTTCAAGCTGCGCGAGGGCATGCCGATCGGCGCGCACACCACGCTGCGCGGCGACCGGATGTGGGAGTTCCTGGACCGCCTGGTGTCGCTCGCGCTGCCCCGGATCAGGGACTTCCGCGGTCTGTCGCCGAAGCAGTTCGACGGGAACGGCAACTACACCTTCGGTCTCACGGAGCAGTCGATGTTCCACGAGATCGACCAGGACAAGATCGACCGCGTCCGCGGCATGGACATCACGGTCGTGACGACTGCCAAGACCGACGACGAGGGCCGCGCGCTGCTCCGCGCGCTGGGCTTCCCGTTCAAGGAGAACTGACCGTGGCGAAGACCGCTCTCGTTACCAAGGCCGCGCGCAAGCCGAAGTTCGCTGTCCGCGCCTACACCCGCTGCCAGCGCTGCGGGCGCCCGCACGCGGTGTTCCGCAAGTTCGGCATCTGCCGCATCTGCCTGCGGGAGATGGCGCACCGCGGCGAGCTGCCCGGTGTGACCAAGAGCAGCTGGTGACCTCCAACATCACGACGACGCCGAAGGTCCGCACCGCGCCCCGCGGTGCGGAAACCCCGGCGAGGAAGGGCGGACGAGCCCGATGACGATGACCGATCCCATCGCGGACATGCTGACGCGTCTGCGCAACGCCAACTCGGCGTACCACGACACCGTCTCCATGCCGTACAGCAAGCTGAAGTCGCACATCGCCGAGATCCTCCAGGCCGAGGGCTACATCGCCTCGTGGACCGTCGAGGACGCCGAGGTCGGCAAGAAGCTGACGCTGAACCTCAAGTTCGGCCCCAACCGCGAGCGTGCGATCGCCGGCCTGCGCCGCGTGAGCAAGCCCGGTCTGCGGGTCTACGCGAAGTCGACGAACCTGCCCCGCGTCCTCGGTGGCCTCGGCGTGGCGATCCTGTCCACGTCCAGCGGGCTGCTGACCGACCGGCAGGCCAACAAGAAGGGCGTGGGCGGGGAAGTCCTCGCCTACGTCTGGTGAGGGAGGAGGACTCATGTCGCGCATCGGTCGACTCCCCGTCCAGGTGCCTTCGGGCGTGGACGTGACCGTGGACGGCCCCGCCGTCACGGTCAAGGGCCCCAAGGGGACCCTGTCGCACACGGTCCCGGCGCCCATCGCGGTGGAGCGCACGGACGAGGGCGCCCTGCGGGTCTCGCGCCCGGACGACGAGCGCACGTCCCGCGCGCTGCACGGCCTGACCCGCACGCTCCTGGCCAACATGGTCGAGGGCGTCACGAACGGCTACGTGAAGCGCCTGGAGATCGTGGGCACGGGCTACCGCGTCACGGCCCGCGGCTCGGACCTCGAGTTCGCGCTCGGCTTCAGCCACCCGGTGGTCGTCAAGGCCCCGGACGGCATCACCTTCGCGGTCGAGAACCCCACCCGCTTCTCGGTGGCGGGCATCGACAAGCAGCAGGTGGGCGAGGTCGCCGCCAACATCCGCAAGCTGCGCAAGCCCGACCCGTACAAGGGCAAGGGCGTGCGCTACGCCGGCGAGCAGATCCGCCGCAAGGTCGGAAAGGCTGGTAAGTGATGGCTCTCTCCGTGCAGCGCACCCAGAAGGGCACCGCGGCCGCTCGCAAGCGCCGCCACGTCCGCGTGCGCAAGAAGGTCGTCGGCACCGCCGTGCGACCGCGCCTGGTGGTCACCCGCTCCACGCGGCACGTCTTCGTGCAGGTCATCGACGACGCCGCCGGTCACACGCTGGTGTCGGCCTCGACCATGGAGGCGGACCTGCGCGCCAGCGGCGACGACAAGTCGGCCAAGGCCAAGGCCGTCGGCGTCCTCGTCGGCGAGCGCGCCAAGGCGGCCGGCATCGAGGCCGTGGTCTTCGACCGCGGCGGCAACCGCTACGCGGGGCGCGTGGCGGCCATCGCCGACGGCGCCCGCGAGGCGGGGCTGTCCCTGTGACGACCCGCCCCGTCATGACGACGACGATCGAGATGAGGAACGTCTGATGCCTGGACCCCAGCGCCGAGGCGCCGGCGCCGGTGCGGCCGGCGCCGGCGGTGACCGCAACGACAACCGTCGGGACCGCCGCGACGGCGGCCGCGACCAGCGCGGACGGGGTGACGCGGGCGACCGCGGCAACTTCGTCGAGCGCGTGGTGACCATCAACCGCGTGGCCAAGGTCGTCAAGGGCGGCCGCCGCTTCAGCTTCACGGCCCTCGTGGTCGTGGGCGACGGCGACGGCACCGTCGGTGTCGGCTACGGCAAGGCCAAGGAGGTGCCCGCGGCGATCGCCAAGGGCGTCGAGGAGGCCAAGAAGAACTTCTTCCGCGTGCCCCGCATCCAGGGCACCATCCCGCACCCCATCCAGGGCGAGAAGGCGGCCGGCGTGGTCATGCTGCGCCCGGCCTCCCCGGGTACCGGTGTCATCGCCGGCGGCCCGGTGCGCGCCGTGCTGGAGTGCGCGGGCGTCCACGACGTCCTGAGCAAGTCGCTCGGGTCGGACAACGCGATCAACATCGTGCAGGCGACGATCGAGGCCCTGCGCGGTCTCGAGCGTCCCGAGCAGGTCGCGGCCCGCCGCGGTCTGCCCGTCGAGGACGTCGCCCCGGCCGCGCTGCTGCGCGCCCGCGCCGCGGGGGTGAGCGCCTGATGGGACGCTTCAAGGTGACGCAGGTCAAGTCCGCCATCGGCGGCAAGCAGAACCAGCGGGAGACGCTGCGCAGCCTCGGGCTGCGCGGCATCGGGCAGAGCGTCGTCAAGGACGACAAGCCCGAGTTCCGCGGGATGGCCAAGACCGTCGAGCACCTCGTGACGGTCGAGGAGGTTGACTGACATGGCGAACGACACGGGCGAGCACGTCCTCAAGGTGCACCACCTGCGCCCCGCCCCGGGCGCGAAGACGGCCAAGACGCGCGTCGGCCGCGGTGAGGCCAGCAAGGGCAAGACCGCGGGTCGCGGCACCAAGGGCACCAAGGCCCGCTACCAGGTGCCCGAGGCCTTCGAGGGCGGGCAGATGCCGCTGCACATGCGGCTGCCCAAGCTCCGCGGCTTCAAGAACCCCTTCCGGGTCGAGTACCAGGTCGTCAACGTGGGGGAGCTCGCGACGCTCTTCCCCGAGGGCGGCGCGGTGACGGTCGACGACCTCGTGGCCAAGGGCGCGGTCCGCAAGGGCCACCTGGTCAAGGTCCTCGGCACCGGCGAGGTGTCCGTGGCGCTGCAGGTCAGCGCGCACAAGTTCTCCGGCTCGGCGGCCGAGAAGATCGCCGCCGCCGGCGGCTCGGCCACCACGGTCTGAGCCGGCGCACCACCGGCCCCCGGGCCCTCCGCCACGCGGCGGTAGCGACGAGTGATCGTCTGCTACCGCCGCGTGGTCGTTGTGGGGGACTGTAGGGTTCCCCCGAGGGGCGGTGACGTCCCTCGACGGCACCACCCGCACCACCGGCACCACCCGTTCGCCCCGTCCGACAGTCCCCACCCCGTCTCCCGCGCCCGCCGCGAGGAGGGCGGTGCAGGAGGTTGAAGTGCTCACCGCTCTGGGCCGCGCGTTCCGCACGCCGGACCTGCGCCGCAAGCTGCTGTTCACGCTCGGCATCATCGTGCTCGTCCGCCTCGGCTCCTTCGTGCCGACGCCCGGCGTCGACTACGCCGCCGTGCAGCAGTGCATCGCGCAGGCCGAGACGGGCAACAGCCTGCTCGGCCTCGTCAACCTCTTCTCCGGCGGCGCGCTCCTGCAGCTGTCCGTCTTCGCGCTCGGGATCATGCCGTACATCACGGCGAGCATCATCGTGCAGCTGCTGACGGTCGTGATCCCGCGCTTCGAGGAGCTGAAGAAGGAGGGGCAGGCGGGCACCTCCAAGCTCACGCAGTACACCCGCTACCTCACCATCGCCCTCGCGGTCCTGCAGTCGACGACGTACGTGTCCATCGCCCGCGACCCGGTCCGGCTCTTCCAGGTGGACTGCGCGCAGGTGGTGCCCGACCAGAGCCTGCCGACCATCGCGCTCATGGTCCTGACCATGACCGCCGGCACCGGCCTGATCATGTGGCTCGGCGAGAACATCACCGAGCGCGGCGTCGGCAACGGCATGTCCCTGCTGATCTTCACGCAGATCGCGGCCACCTTCCCCACCTCGCTGTGGGCCATCGGGCGCGAGCAGGGCTGGATCACCTTCGCCGGCATCCTCGCCATCGGGCTGGTCGTGGTGGCGGCGGTCGTGGCCGTCGAGCAGTCCCAGCGCCGCGTGCCGGTGCAGTACGCCAAGCGGATGGTCGGCCGTCGCGTGTACGGCGGCAGCAGCACCTACATCCCGCTGAAGGTCAACATGGCCGGCGTCATCCCGATCATCTTCGCCTCGTCGCTGCTGTACCTGCCGGCCCTGGTCTCGCAGTTCGCCGCCGACCAGAACGCCGGCTGGGTGCTGTGGATCAACGAGCACTTCACCCGGGGCGACCACCCGGTCTACATGGCCGTCTACTTCCTGCTGATCATCTTCTTCGCGTTCTTCTACGTGGCGATCACGTTCAACCCGGACGAGGTCGCGGAGAACATGCGCAAGTACGGGGGCTTCATCCCCGGCGTGCGGGCGGGCCGGCCCACCGCGGAGTACCTGGACTACATCCTCACGCGCATCACGCTGCCGGGGTCGCTGTACCTTGGCCTGATCTCGTTGCTGCCGCTGATCGCGTTCGTCGCGTTCAACGCGAACCAGAACTTCCCCTTCGGGGGCACGTCGATCCTCATCATCGTCGGCGTCGGTCTGGAGACCGTGAAGCAGATCGAGTCCCAGCTCCAGCAGCGCAACTACGAAGGGTTCCTGCGATGACGCGTCTCGTGCTCCTCGGTCCCCCCGGTGCCGGCAAGGGCACCCAGGCCAAGCTCCTGTCGACCCGCCTGGGCATCCCCGCCATCTCCACGGGCGACATCTTCCGCGCCAACGTCGCGCAGGGCACCGAGCTGGGCCGCACCGCGAAGGAGTACATGGACGCGGGCCGCTACGTGCCCGACAGCGTCACCAACGCGATGGTCCGCGACCGCCTGGCCGAGGCCGACGCGCAGGACGGCTTCATCCTCGACGGCTACCCGCGCACCACCGACCAGGTCCGCGAGCTGGACGACATGCTCACCGAGCGCGGCGGCAAGCTGGACGCCGTCCTGGAGATCACCGCGGACACCGACGAGCTCGTGCGCCGGCTGACCCGGCGCGCGCAGCTGGAGGGCCGCAGCGACGACACCGAGGACGTCGTGCGCACCCGCCAGGAGGTCTACAAGGAGCAGACCGCCCCGCTGGTGCAGGTCTACGCCGAGCGCGGCCTGCTGCGCAGCGTCGACGGCCTGGGGGAGGTCCCCGCCGTGACCGCCCGCCTGCTCGACGCGCTCGGCCGCACCGACGAGGCCTGAGGGGCGCTCGTGCTGGGCCGGGAGAAGATCGAGCTGAAGACGCCCGAGCAGGTGCTCGCGATGCGCAAGGCCGGGCTGCTGACGTACGCGGCCCTCAACACGGCCCGCAGCGCGCTGCGCCCGGGCGTCACGACCCGCGAGCTCGACGCGCTCGCCGAGGACGTCATCCGCTCCGGGGGAGGGACGCCCAACTTCCTCGGGTACCACGGCTACCCGGCCACGCTGTGCATCTCGGTCAACCACGTGGTGGTGCACGGCATCCCCGGTGACCAGGTCCTCGAGGAGGGCGACGTCGTCTCGATCGACGGCGGGTGCGTCGTGGACGGCTGGCACGGCGACTCCGCCTTCACGCAGATCGTCGGCGAGCCGCGCGAGGCCGCCGACGCCGAGCTCGTGGAGGTCACCCGGCAGGCGCTGTGGCGCGGCATCGCGGCGCTGGCCCGCCGCGGTCGCGTCGGCGACGTGGGCGACGCCGTCGAGGACGCCGTGGACGGCCGCTTCGGCATCGTCGACGGCTACACCGGCCACGGCATCGGCACCGCCATGCACATGCCCCCGGACGTCCTGAACTACCGCACGCGCGACCGGGGACCGAAGGTCCGCACCGGCATGTGCCTGGCCGTGGAGCCCATGTGCACCCGCGGCGGGGTCGACACCGAGGTGCTGGCCGACGAGTGGACCGTGGTGACGGCCGACGGCTCGCGCGCGGCGCACTGGGAGCACACCGTCGCCGTGCTCGACGACGCCCTGTGGGTGCTCACCGCCCCCGACGGCGGCGCCGAGGAGCTCGCGCCCCTCGGCGTCACCGTCCCCCAGGAGTAGCGCCCCGCCGGCGCCCCGGCGGCGCCGCGGGCGGCACGGCCACCCCGGGCGGTCCCGGGAAGCGCTGCGACACACCCGACCTCGGGGGGCGGCGGGGCCGATTTCGGATCCGGCGCGCCGTCGCGTAAGCTTGACCGTCGGTCCGCCGTGCCTCCGTCGTGCACCCGCACGTCGGTGGAGGCGGGCACGAACCCCACACATGGAAGCGGAGGCTATGCCGAAGAAGGACGGCGTCATCGAGATCGAGGGCACCGTGGTCGAAGCCCTGCCCAACGCGATGTTCCGCGTCGAGCTGAGCAACGGCCACAAGGTCCTGGCGCACATCTCCGGGAAGATGCGCCAGCACTACATCCGGATCCTCCCCGAGGACCGGGTCGTCGTCGAGCTCAGCCCGTACGACCTGTCCCGCGGGCGCATCGTCTACCGCTACAAGTGAGCCCACTGGCCGCCGGCCGGCGACCTCCCGCGCCCGCGGGCTGTTCGCGGCCCGCACGACCGGAGACACGATGAAGGTCAAGCCGAGCGTCAAGAAGATCTGCGACAAGTGCAAGGTGATCCGCCGCCACGGCCGGGTCATGATCATCTGCGACAACCTGCGCCACAAGCAGCGCCAGGGCTGACGCAGCACCACCCGGCCGCCGCACCGCGGCGGCCGGACCATCGCACCACCCGCCGCACCGCCCCGGGGCACGTCCCCGGACCGGTGCGGTGACACCCCCGGTCGGAGGCCGGGGACCCGTCTGACGAGGCCGGGGCAGGTGGTGCGGCAGACCTCCGACGAACGAGGGACACGAACCCGCATGGCACGTCTCGTCGGCGTCGACCTCCCCCGCGAGAAGCGGCTGGAGATCGCGCTCACCTACATCTTCGGCGTCGGACGCACCCGCGCCCTGGAGACCCTGACCGCCACCGGCGTCAGCCCGGACCGCCGCGTGCGCGACCTGTCCGACGACGAGCTGGTCGCGCTGCGCGACCACATCGAGGCCAACTACCGCGTCGAGGGCGACCTGCGGCGCGAGGTGGCCGCGGACATCCGCCGCAAGGTCGAGATCGGTTCCTACGAGGGCCTGCGGCACCGCCGCGGTCTGCCCGTGCGCGGTCAGCGCACGAAGACCAACGCCCGCACCCGCAAGGGCCCGAAGCGCACGGTCGCCGGCAAGAAGAAGGCCGGCCGCAAGTAAGCGCTGACGCGCCGCCCGCACCGGGCGCCGCTGCCGGGGTCACGCCCCGCCCTCGTACACCCGCCCCCTCGTCCACTGGAGTCCGGACACCATGCCTCCCAAGAGCCGTCAGGCCACGGCGACGCGCAAGCCGCGCCGCAAGGAGAAGAAGAACGTCTCCCACGGCCACGCGCACATCAAGAGCACCTTCAACAACACCATCGTCTCGATCACGGACCCGACCGGTGCCGTGATCGCGTGGGCCTCCGCCGGCCAGGTCGGCTTCAAGGGCTCGCGCAAGTCGACGCCGTTCGCCGCGCAGATGGCCGCCGAGGCCGCCGCGCGCCGTGCGCAGGAGCACGGGATGCGCAAGGTCGACGTCTTCGTCAAGGGCCCGGGCTCGGGCCGCGAGACCGCGATCCGCTCGCTGCAGGCCACCGGCCTGGAGGTCGGCGCGATCCAGGACGTCACCCCCAGCCCGCACAACGGCTGCCGGCCCCCCAAGCGCCGGCGCGTCTGACCTCCCCGGACCCAGCGCCCCCGCCCCTCGGGCGGCGGGCGCTGCGGTCCGTCCCGGTCGAACCTCACCCTCGATCGAGCCAGACCCCGTCGGTGGACCGATGCTGACGGGCGTGCGGGGCGTCATATGGCGGACGCCCGCGGGAAGGAAGACTCCGTGCTGATCGCTCAGCGCCCCACCCTCACCGAGGACGTCGTCGACGAGTACCGCTCGCGCTTCGTCATCGAGCCCCTGGAGCCGGGTTTCGGCTACACCCTGGGCAACTCGCTGCGCCGGACCCTGCTGTCCTCCATCCCGGGCGCGGCCGTGACCAGCCTCCGCATCGACGGCGTGCTGCACGAGTTCACCAGCGTCCCCGGGGTCAAGGAGGACGTCACCGAGCTCGTCCTCAACATCAAGAACCTCGTCGTCTCCTCCGAGCACGACGAGCCGGTCGTCATGTACCTGCGCAAGCAGGGCCCCGGCGCCGTGACCGCCGCCGACATCGCGCCCCCGGCCGGTGTCGAGGTGCACAACCCCGACCTGCACATCGCCACGCTCAACGGCAAGGGCAAGCTCGAGATGGAGCTGACCGTCGAGCGCGGTCGCGGCTACGTCTCCGCGGCGCAGAACAAGAGCGGCGAGCAGGAGATCGGCCGGATCCCGGTCGACTCCATCTACTCGCCCGTGCTGAAGGTGACGTACAAGGTCGAGGCCACGCGCGTGGAGCAGCGCACCGACTTCGACCGCCTCGTGGTCGACGTCGAGACCAAGCGCGCCATCACCCCGCGCGACGCCGTCGCCTCCGCCGGCAAGACGCTCACCGAGCTGTTCGGCCTGGCCCGCGAGCTCAACGTCGAGGCCGAGGGCATCGACATGGGCCCCTCGCCGACCGACGCGGCCCTGGCCGCCGACCTGGCGCTGGAGATCGAGGCGCTGGACCTCACGGTCCGCTCCTACAACTGCCTCAAGCGCGAGGGCATCCACTCCGTCGGGGAGCTCGTCTCGCGCAGCGAGGCCGACCTGCTCGACATCCGCAACTTCGGGCAGAAGTCCATCGACGAGGTGAAGGCCAAGCTCGCCGGCATGGGCCTGCACCTGAAGGACTCCCCGCCCGGGTTCGACCCGAGCGCCGTCGTCAACGACTTCGAGGAGGACGACACGTCCTTCGCCGAGGACGAGCAGCTCTGACCGTCCGCTGACCGCCGCCCGCACCAGCGGGCGGCGGCGACCCCGAGGAGATCGACAACCATGCCCACGCCCACCAAGGGACCGCGGCTCGGCGGCGGGCCGGCCCACGAGAAGCTCATCCTCGCCAACCTGGCGACGCAGCTCTTCGAGCACCGCAGCATCACCACGACCGAGGCCAAGGCCCGCCGCCTGCGCCCGTTCGCGGAGAAGCTGGTCACCTTCGCCAAGAAGGGCGACCTCGCCTCGCGCCGGCAGGTCATGCGCACCATCCGCGACAAGTCCGTCGTGCACTTCCTGTTCACCGAGATCGCCCCGGCGATGTCGGAGCGGCAGGGCGGGTACACCCGCATCGTGAAGATCGGCCCGCGCAAGGGCGACAACGCCCCCATGGCGGTCATCCAGCTCGTCATGGAGCCGGTCAGCGCCAAGCAGGCCACCGTCCGCGAGGCCGAGCGCGCGACCGCGGGCGCGGCGGCCGCCGCCACCGCCGCGGCGGCCACCGAGGCCACCGACGTCGAGCCCGGCTCGGTCGACCAGCCCGACACCCTCCCCGAGGGTGCGCCCGGCGCTGACACCGGCGCCGAGGTCGACGCCGCCGAGGCCGACCCGAGCGACGAGTCCACCGGCACCACGCCCGAGACGTCCACGGACGCCCAGGGCACCGGCGAGGAGAAGGCCTGACCGCCTCCCCGCCGCCCGACGAGCCCGCCCTCCCCACCGGGGAGGGCGGGCTCGTCGCCGTCGTGCCCGCGGGCGCGCCGGACCCCGCGGACGCGAGCGGGCCCGCCGGCGCTCCCGCCGCAGCCCCCGTGCGGCTGCGCCTGGACCTGGGCTACGACGGCGGCGCGTTCTCCGGCTGGGCCGAGCAGCCCGGTCTGCGCACCGTCCAGGGCGTGCTCGCCCACGGTCTGCAGCGCGTCCTGCGGCTGGACGAGCCGCCGCGCCTGGTCGTGGCCGGGCGCACCGACGCGGGCGTGCACGCCGCCGGCCAGGTGTGCCACGTCGACGTGCCGCGCGCCGCCTGGCTGGCCGCGCCCGGCCGCTCCGACGCCCCGCCCGGCGCGGCGCTCGTGCGCCGCCTGGCCGGCGTGCTGCCGCCCGACGTGCGCGTGCACGGCGCCCGCGAGGCGCCGGAGGGCTTCGACGCCCGCTTCGGCGCCCTGCGCCGCCGCTACGCCTACCGCGTCAGCGACGCGCCCGCCGGCGCCCCGCCGCTGCTGCGCTCGCACGTGCTGGCGCACCGGCGCCCGCTCGACGCGGTCGCCATGGACGCGGCGGCGGCCCGCCTGACGGGTCTGCACGACTTCGCCGCGTACTGCCGGCCCCGCGAGGGCGCCACCACCGTGCGGACCCTGCTGCGCTACGCCTGGACGCGCCGCCACGACGGGCTGCTCGAGGCCGACGTGCAGGCCGACGCCTTCTGCCACTCCATGGTCCGCGCCCTCGTCGGCGCCGTCCTGGCGGTGGGGGAGGGGCGCCGTGAGGTCGACTGGCCCGCCCGCGTCCTCGCCGCCGGCCGCCGCGACCCCGGCGTGGCCGTCGTCGCCCCGCACGGCCTCGTCCTCGAGGAGGTCGTCTACCCGGCCGACGTCGACCTCGCCGCGCGCGCCGCCCAGGCGCGCGCCGTGCGCACCGCCCCCGGTGCTCCCTCCGCGCCGTCCGCGCCCGTCGGCCCCGTCGTCCCGCCCTGCTGCTGAGCCGCACCCCCGGGCGCCGCGCCCGCGCGGGCGTCCGGCAGGCTGTGGGCCCGTGCCCACGCTCGTCGTGCTCCGCCACGCCAAGGCCGACACCCCCCCGGGGCTCCAGGACATCGCCCGCCCCCTGGCCGAGCGCGGCCGCGCCGACGCCGAGGCGGCCGGCCGGTGGCTGGCCGAGCACGTCGGCCTGCCCTCCCTGGTCGTCACCTCCCCGGCGCGCCGCACCGAGGAGACCACCGCGCGCGTCCTGGACGCCTGGGACGCCGAACCGCCCGTCGTGGACGAGGAGCGGCTCTACGAGGCCACGCTGGGCGACCTGCTGCGCGTCGTGCGGGGCCTGGACGCCGACCCCGGCGACGGTCCGGCGGCCGCTCCCGGGGCCCCGGGCGGCCTGTCGGGGCCGGACGGCACCGTCGTGCTCGTGGGCCACAACCCGGGGCTGAGCGACCTCGTGGAGGCCCTGACGGGCGAGGTGCTGCAGCTGCGCACGTGCGGGATCGCCGTCCTCGACGTGGCCGGGCCGTGGGCCGACGCCGACACCACCAGCTGCTCGCTGCGCGCCACCGCCACCCCGCGCGCGTGAGCCGGGCGGGGGCCGGGAACCCGGGGGCGCCCGGCGGGCGCGGCCGGGCAGACTGACCGCTCGTGGGTCACGTCGACGTCCAGGCCGTCAGCCACGAGCTGCCCGACGGGCGGCCCCTGCTGCACGAGGTGTCCTTCCGCGTCGCCGACGGCACCACCACCGCGCTGGTGGGCCCCAACGGCACCGGCAAGACGACGCTGCTGCGCCTGGTGGCCGGGGACGAGCCGCTGCAGTCCGGCGCGGTCGCCCGCAGCGGCGGCCTGGGCGTGATGCGCCAGTTCGTCGGCTCGGTGCGCGACGCCACCTCGGTCGGCGAGCTGCTGCTGTCGGTGGCCCCGCCGCCGCTGCGCGCGGCGGCCGCGGCCGTGGAGGCGGCCGAGCTGGCGATGCTCGAGACCGACGCCGAGCGCGAGCAGCTGCGCTACGCGCAGGCGCTGGCCGACTTCGGCGACGTCGGCGGCTACGAGGCCGAGGTGGGCTGGGACGAGTGCACCGCCGCGGCCCTGGGGGTGCCGTTCGAGGCGTGCCGGCACCGCCTGGTGCGCACCCTCTCCGGCGGCGAGCAGAAGCGCCTGGTGCTGGAGGCGCTGCTGCGCGGCCCGGACGAGGTGCTGCTGCTGGACGAGCCGGACAACTACCTCGACGTGCCGGGCAAGCGGTGGTTGGAGGAGCAGCTGCGGGCCACGGCCAAGTCGGTGCTGCTGGTCAGCCACGACCGCGAGCTGCTCGCCGCGGCCGCCGACCGCGTCGTCACCCTGGAGCCGGGCGCGCTGGGCGCCGTCTCCTGGGTGCACGGCGGCTCGTTCGCCACCTACGGCGCCGCGCGCACCGCGCGCGGGGAGCGCCTGGAGGAGCTGCGCCGGCGCTGGGACGAGGACCGCGCGAAGCTGCGCGCCCTGGTGCTGTCGCTGCGGGAGAAGGCGAAGTTCAACGACGGGGTGGCTTCGCGCTACGCGGCGGCGCAGACCCGCCTGGCCCGGTTCGAGGAGGCCGGCCCGCCGCAGGCGCCGCCGGCCGCGCAGGACGTGCGGATGCGCCTGCGCGGGGGCCGCACGGGCAAGCGGGCGGTGGTGTGCGAGGGGCTGGAGCTGACGGGGCTGATGGCGCCCTTCGACGCGGAGCTGCACCTGGGCGACCGGGTGGCGGTGCTGGGCTCCAACGGCTCGGGCAAGTCGCACTTCCTGCGGCTGCTGGCGGCCGGCGGCTCCGACCCGGACCCCGAGCACGCCCCCGTGGACGAGCACGCCGTGGCGCCGGTGCCGCACACCGGGACGGCCCGCCTGGGCGCCCGGGTGCGGCCGGGCTGGTTCGCCCAGACGCACGAGCAGCCGGCGCTGGTGGGGCGCACCCTCCTGGACGTGCTGCACCGCGGCACCGCCCACCGGGCCGGGATGGACCGCGAGGCGGCGGCGCGGGCGCTGGACCGCTACGGGCTGGCCGCCGCCGCCGAGCAGCGCTTCGAGGACCTCTCGGGCGGGCAGCAGGCCCGGTTGCAGGTCCTGCTGCTGGAGCTGTCGGGGGCCACCCTGCTGCTGCTGGACGAGCCGACCGACAACCTGGACCTGCACTCCGCCGAGGCGCTGGAGCGCGCGCTGGCCGCCTTCGAGGGCACGGTGGTGGCGGTGACGCACGACCGGTGGTTCGCCCGCGGCTTCGACCGCTTCCTCGTCTTCGGCGCCGACGGACGGGTCGTGGAGAGCGCGGAGCCGGTCTGGGACGTCGCCCGGGTGGCGCGCGCCCGCTGACGGCGCGGGGGCGGTCCCGGGCCGTCCGGGGGCCGCCCGCGCAGCCGTTTTGACCGGGCGGCGGGGCGACGGGTATCGTCACTGGCCGTTGTGCCCGCGCAGTTGCCCGCCCTTCCCGGCGAGGCCCCAGGCGGGGGCCGTCCGGTAATCGTCTCGAGGAGATGGGCAAGCCCCGTGCGCACGTTCACCCCGAAGCCCGGCGACATCGACCGCCGCTGGCTCGTCATCGACGCGGAGGACGTCGTGCTCGGCCGCCTGGCGTCGCAGACGGCGATCCTGCTCCGCGGCAAGCACAAGCCGACCTTCGCCCCGCACGTCGACAACGGTGACCACGTCATCATCGTCAACGCCGCCAAGGTGGCCCTGACCGGCTCCAAGCGCGACCAGAAGCTCGCCTACCGGCACTCCGGGTACCCCGGCGGCCTGAAGGCCACCGGCTACACCGAGCTGCTGGAGAAGAACCCCGAGCGCGCCGTCGAGAAGGCCGTCCGCGGGATGCTGCCGAAGACGACCCTCGGCCGCCAGATGCTGTCCAAGCTCAAGGTGTACGCGGGTCCCGAGCACCCGCACGCGGCCCAGCAGCCGCAGGCCTTCGAGCTGTCCCAGGTCGCGCAGTAGTCGCGGCACGCCCACCGCGACACCGCTGAGCAGACCCACCGAGGAGAACCGTGGCCGAGTACACGACCGAGACCGTCGAGGACGTCACCGAGTCCGACGACTTCACCGGCACCTACACCACCGAGTCCGCCCAGCCGCGGACCGGCGGTTCGAGCATCATCGCCCCCGGCGCGGCCACCGGCCGCCGCAAGGAGGCCATCGCCCGCGTCCGCATCGTCCCCGGCACCGGCCGCTGGACGATCAACGGGCGTGACCTGGAGGGGTACTTCCCCAACAAGGTCCACCAGCAGCTCGTCAACGAGCCGTTCCGCGTCACCGAGCTCGAGGGCTCGTTCGACGTCATCGCCCGCATCTCCGGCGGCGGCAGCTCCGGCCAGGCCGGCGCCCTGCGCCTGGGCGTGGCCCGCGCGCTGAACGCCATCGACCTCGAGGCGAACCGCCCGGCGCTGAAGAAGGCCGGCTTCCTGACCCGCGACCCGCGGGCCACCGAGCGCAAGAAGGCCGGCCTGAAGAAGGCCCGCAAGGCGCCGCAGTTCAGCAAGCGCTGATCCGGCCCCGCGGCAGCGGGAGCCACAGCAGCGAGAACGGCCCCGGGGCTCGTCCCCGGGGCCGTTCTCGTGTCGGCAGGTACGGGACCGCGAGGGGGAGGACGACGGCGTGGGACGACTGTTCGGGACCGACGGCGTGCGGGGGCTGGCCAACGTCGACCTCACGGTCGAGATGGCGGTGGGCCTGTCCGTGGCCACGGCCGGGGTGCTCGGCGCCGAGCGCGGCGGGCGGACGACGGCCCTCGTGGCGCGCGACCCGCGCGCCTCGGGGGAGTTCCTGTCCGCGGCCGTGACCGCCGGGCTGGCCAGCGCCGGGGTCGACGTCCGCGACGTCGGCGTCGTGCCCACGCCCGCCCTGGCCCACCTCGTGGACGCCTGGCGCGCCGACTTCGGCGTCATGCTCTCCGCCTCGCACAACCCCATGCCCGACAACGGGCTGAAGGTGTTCGCGCGCGGCGGCACCAAGCTGCCCGACCGCGTCGAGGACGCCATCGAGGCCGAGTACCGCACGGGCGTGGAGCACCGGCCCACCGGCGCCGAGGTCGGCCGCGTGCGCCGCGGCGACGCCGTCGAGCGCGAGGCCGTGGACACCTACGTCGCGCACGTCGTCGCCTCCCTGCCGCACGACCTGTCCGGCCTGCACGTCGTCGTCGACTGCGCCCACGGCGCGGCGAGCACCGTCGCGCCGCGCGTGCTCGCCGAGGCCGGGGCCCGCGTCACGGCGATCAACGCCTCCCCGGACGGGCTGAACATCAACGACGGGGTCGGCTCGACCCACCTGGGCCCGCTGCAGCGCGCCGTGCTGGACCTCGGCGCCGACGCCGGCATCGCCCACGACGGCGACGCCGACCGCTGCCTGGCCGTGGACGCCACCGGCGAGGTCGTCGACGGCGACCAGATCATGGCCGTGCTCGCGCTGGCGATGAAGGAGCGCGGCGAGCTGCGCGAGGACACCCTCGTCGCCACCGTCATGAGCAACCTGGGCCTGCGCCTGGCCATGCAGCGCGAGGGCGTCACCCTGGTGGAGACCGCCGTGGGCGACCGCTACGTGCTGGAGGCCCTCGGCCGCGGCGGGTGGAGCATCGGCGGGGAGCAGAGCGGCCACGTCGTCCTGCCCGCGCACGCCACCACCGGCGACGGCGTCCTGACCGCCGTGCACCTGCTGGCCCGCGCGGCCGCCACGGGCCGGTCCCTGGCCGACCTGGCCGGGGTCGTGCAGCGGCTGCCGCAGGTGCTCGTCAACGTGCCCGGCGTGCAGAAGTCCCGCGCGAGCAGCGACGCGGAGCTGCTGGCGGCCGTGCGCGCCGCCGAGGAGGAGCTGGGCTCCACCGGCCGGGTCCTGCTGCGCCCCTCGGGCACCGAGCCGCTCGTGCGGGTCATGGTGGAGGCCGCCGAGCAGGAGCAGGCCCAGGCCGTCGCCGACCGCCTGGCCGTCGTCGTGCGGGAGCGCCTCGCGCTCTGAGGCGCGGCGAAAACCGCTGGTGCCGCCGCGGGCCGCGGTGGTGCTCTGGGCGGGTGGACGCCACCGACCCCGCGCTGCGCGTGGAGCGCACCGCCACCGACGACCCCGACCGCGGCGCGTGGCTGGCCGCCTCCTTCGACGACTGGTACGACGTCCTCGTCGCCGGCCAGGCCGTCGGGCGCACCGACCCGGCCCCCTGGCAGCGCGCGGAGCTGCGCGCCGAGACCGAGCGGGGCCGCGCCGACGCCGTCGTGCACCGCCTGCTGCTGCGCGCCGGTGACGAGCCGGTGGCCGCCGCGGAGCTGCTCCTGCCCTCGCTGGACAACACGGGCACCGCGTACGTCGCGGTGACGACCGCGCCGGCGCACCGCCGCCGCGGCCTGGCCACCCGGCTGCTCGCCGAGGCCGTCGAGGTCGCCGCCGCGGCCGGGCGCGGCACCCTGCAGGCCGACGTCGACGTGCCCCCCGCGGGCCCGGCCGCCGAGCGCGAGCGCGTCGCGGCCACCTGGCCGGGGGTGCTCGCCGCCCGCGCGTGGGGCTTCGTCCCCGGTCTGGAGGAGGCCCGCCGCCAGCTCGACCTGCCCGTGGCCGAGGAGGTGCTGCGCCGGTTGGAGGAGGAGGCGCTGCCGCACGCCGCCGGCTACCGGGTGCGCACGGTGCGCGGCCCGGTCGACGACGCCGACGTGGACGCCGTCGCCGCCCTCATGGCGCGGATGAGCACCGACGCCCCGCAGGGGGAGCTGACCGTCGAGCCGGAGCGCTGGGACGCCGCCCGGGTGCGCGAGGGGGAGGCGCTGCGCGCCGCGCAGGGCCGGAGGCAGTGGCTGGCGCTGGCGCAGGCGCCCGACGGGTCCCTGGCCGGGTACACGATGCTCGTGCAGTCCGCGCACGAGCCGGAGCGGCTGCTGCAGTGGGACACCCTCGTCCTGCGCGAGCACCGCGGCCACCGGCTGGGCCTGCTGCTGAAGCTGGCGTGCCTGCGGGTGGCGACCGCCGACGCCCCCGACGCGCGCCGGGTCTCGACGTGGAACGCCGTGTCCAACGCTCCGATGATCGCCGTCAACGAGGCGATGGGCTTCCGCTGGGACGAGACGAGCGTGGACCTCGAGGCGCCGCTGGCGACCGTGCGGGCGGCGCTGGCCGCGCGCGCCACCAGCGGCGTCGGCACCACCGCCGGCGCACCGGCCTGACGTCCCCGCTACAGCTTGCGCAGCCGCACCTGCTGCACCGCGTGGTCGGGCCCCTTGCGCAGCACGCAGGTGGCCCGGCCGCGCGTGGGCCGCACGTTCTCGGCGAGGTTCGGGCCGTTGATGTCCGCCCAGATGCGCTCGGCGCGCTCGACGGCCTGCTCGTCGCTGAGCGCGGCGTAGCGGCGGAAGTACGACTCGGGCCGGGAGAACGCCGTGCGGCGCAGCTCCAGGAAGCGCGACACGTACCAGCTGCGCACGTCGTCGGTGCGGGCGTCGACGTACAGGGAGAAGTCGAAGTAGTCGCTGACGGCCACGCCCTGGGTGCCGTCGGCGCGCACCCGCGCCGGCTGCAGCACGTTCAGGCCCTCGAGGATGAGCACGTCGGGGCGGCGCACGACCGCCTCCTCGCCGGGGACGATGTCGTACGTCAGGTGCGAGTAGACGGGGGCGCGCACCTCCGCCGCGCCGGACTTCACCCCGGAGACGAAGCGCAGCAGCGCGCGCCGGTCGTACGACTCGGGGAACCCCTTGCGGTGCAGGATCCCGCGCCGCTCCAGCTCGGCGTTGGGCAGCAGGAAGCCGTCGGTGGTCACCAGCTCCACGCGCGGGGTCTCCGGCCAGTGCGACAGCAGCTCGCGCAGGATGCGCGCGGTGGTGGACTTGCCCACGGCCACCGACCCGGCGACGGCGATGACGAACGGGGTGCGCTGGGCCCGCTCGCCCAGGAACGTGGAGGTGGCCGCGTGCAGGCCGCCGGTGGCCCGGTCGTACAGCGTCAGCAGCCGGCTCAGCGGCAGGTAGACCTCCTCGACCTCGCGCAGGTCGATGCGGTCGCCGAGGCCCCGCACGCGCGCCAGGTCCTGCGCGGTGAGCGTCATCGGGGTGGAGTCGCGCAGCCGGCTCCACTCGTCGCGGTCGAGCACGACGTACGGCGAGGGCGCCTGCCCGTGCCCCTGCCCGTGGTCCTCGGTGACCGGGACGGCGGACGTGCGGCCGGCGGTGCTCACCGGCGGCACGGTACCCCGTGCGGAGCAGCGCACCGCTCACCCGCTGCGCCCAGCGGGTGCCCCCGGTGTCGACGGACCGTGAGGGCCGGTGCCCCGCCGTACGCTGCCCCTCATGTGCGGGATCGTGGGTTTCGTCGGGCCGGGTGCGGGCGCCACCACCTCGGGCGAGCAGCTGGAGGGGTGCGCCGTCGTCCTGGAGGGGCTGCGGCGCCTGGAGTACCGCGGGTACGACTCGGCGGGCATCGCCGTCGTCACGCCCGACGGGGTGGACGTGCGCAAGCGCGCCGGCAAGCTCGCCAACCTCGTCGAGGCGCTGGACACCGAGCCGCTGCCGTCCTCGCCGACCGCGATCGGGCACACCCGCTGGGCCACCCACGGCGGCCCCACCGACGTCAACGCCCACCCGCACGTCGGCACCGGCGGGCGCGTGGCCGTCATCCACAACGGCATCGTCGAGAACTTCGCGGTGCTGCGCGCCGAGCTGGAGGAGGCCGGCGCCGACTTCGCGTCCGAGACCGACACCGAGGTCGTCGCGCACCTGCTGGCCGCCGCCTACGGGGGCACCCGCACCGGGGACGGCCCCGGCGACCTGGCCGAGGCCATGCGCCGCACCTGCGCCCGCCTGGAGGGCGCGTTCACGCTGCTGGCCGTGCACGCCGACCACCCCGGCACGATCGTCGGCGCGCGCCGCAACTCCCCGCTCGTCGTCGGCCTCGGCGACGGCGCCAACTACCTCGGGTCCGACGTGGCCGCGTTCATCGCGCACACCCGCGACGCGCTGGAGCTGGGCCAGGACCAGGTCGTCACCATCACCCCCGACGACGTCGTCGTCACCGGCTTCGACGGCCGGCCCGCGCAGGGCAGGCGCTACCACGTGGACTGGGACGCCTCCGCCGCCGAGAAGGGCGGGTTCCCCAGCTTCATGGCCAAGGAGATCCACGACCAGCCGCAGGCCGTGGCCGACACGCTGCTGGGCCGCACCGACCCCTCCGGCCGCCTCGTCCTGGACGAGATGAAGATCGACGAGGCCGACCTGCGCAGCGTCGACAAGATCGTCGTGGTGGCGTGCGGGACGGCCGCCTACGCCGGGCAGGTCGCCAAGTACGCCGTCGAGCACTGGTGCCGCATCCCGGTCGAGGTGGAGCTGGCCCACGAGTTCCGCTACCGCGACCCGGTGCTGTCCGAGCGCACGCTCGTCGTCGCGATCTCCCAGTCGGGGGAGACGATGGACACGATCATGGCGGTGCGGCACGCCCGCGAGCAGGGCGCGAAGGTCCTGGCGATCTGCAACACCAACGGCTCGACGATCCCGCGCGAGGCCGACGCGGCGCTGTACACGCACGCCGGCCCGGAGGTCGCGGTCGCCTCGACGAAGGCGTTCCTCGCCCAGATCACCGCCTGCTACCTGCTGGGCCTGTACCTGGCGCAGCTGCGCGGGAACAAGTTCGCCGACGAGGTCGGGGTCGTCCTCGAGCAGCTGCAGGAGATCCCCGACCAGCTGCGCCAGGTCCTCGAGGGTCTGGAGCAGGTGCGCGAGATCGCCCGCTACATGGCCGACACCCGCTCGGTGCTGTTCCTGGGCCGGCACGTCGGCTACCCGGTGGCGATGGAGGGGGCGCTGAAGCTGAAGGAGCTGGCGTACATCCACGCCGAGGGCTTCGCGGCCGGTGAGCTCAAGCACGGGCCGATCGCGCTGGTGGAGCCCGGCCAGCCGGTGTTCGTCGTGGTCCCCAGCCCGCGCGGGCGCGACTCCCTGCACGCGAAGGTCGTCTCCAACATCCAGGAGGTGCGGGCCCGCGGCGCGCGCACCCTCGTCATCGCCGAGCAGGGCGACACGGCCGTCGAGCCGTACGCCGACGTGGTCATCCGCGTCCCGCAGACGTCCACGCTGCTGTCGCCGCTGCTGGCCGTGGTGCCGCTGCAGGTGTTCGCCTGCGAGCTGGCCACCGCCAAGGGCCTGGACGTCGACCAGCCGCGCAACCTGGCCAAGTCCGTCACCGTGGAGTGACGCCGCGCCGCCCCGGCACCGGGGTCCCGGCCCGCGGGACCCCGGCGGCGGGGGCGCCGCACCCCCGTGGGACGGTGCTGCCCTGCCGGAGGGGGCGAGCATGATCGTCGGAGTGGGGATCGACGTCGTCGACGTCGCGCGGTTCGCGCGGCAGCTGGAGCGCACGCCCCGGCTGGTCGACCGGCTGTTCGGGGACGGCGAGCGCGGGCTGCCCGCCGAGTCGCTGGCCGCGCGCTTCGCCGCCAAGGAGGCCGTCGCCAAGGCCCTGGGCGCCCCCGTGGGGCTGGTGTGGACCGACTGCAGCGTCGAGCGCGAGGACGGCCACCGCCCCGAGGTCGTCGTGCGCGGCAGCGTCGCGGCCCGCGCCGCCGAGCTGGGTGTGCAGCGCTTCCACCTGTCCCTGTCGCACGACGCCGGCATCGCCTCGGCGGTGGTCGTCGCCGAGGGCGGCCTGCCGTGATCGGCGCCGCCACCGCCGCGCAGGTGCGCGCCGCGGAGGCCGCCGTCGCCGCGCGGCTGCCCGCGGGCACGCTCATGCAGCGGGCCGCGACGGCGCTCGCGGTCGAGTGCGCCGGGGCGCTGCGCGCGGCGGCCGGCGGGGTCAGCGGGCGACGCGTCGTCGTCCTGGCCGGTGCGGGCGACAACGGCGGGGACGCGCTGTTCGCCGCGGCCCTGCTGGCCCGCCGCGGCGCCGGGGTGCTCGTGCTGCTGACCTCCGACCGCTCCCACGCCGCCGGGCTGGCCGCCGCCCGCGCCGCCGGGTGCCGCGTCCGGGCGCTGACCGCCGCCGACACCGCGCCCGGCGGTGCCTGCGCCGGCGCGGACCTGCTGCTCGACGGGGTGGTCGGGATCGGCGGGCGCGGCGGGCTGCGCGCCCCGCTGGACGCGCTGCCGGCGACCTCGGCCGACCGGGTGGCCGGTCCCGTCGTGGTGGCCGTGGACCTGCCCAGCGGGCTGGACGCCGACACGGGCGCCGTGACCGGGACCGTGCTGAGCGCCGACCTCACCGTCACCTTCGGCACCGCCAAGCCCGCCCACCTGCTCGGCCCGGCCGCCGGGCGCTGCGGGCGCCTGGTCGTCGCCGACATCGGCGTGGCCGGTGAGCTGCCCGAGCCCGTCGTGCGCCGGATCGAGCCCGCCGACGTCGCGGCCGCGTGGCGGCGGCCCGTGCCGGGCGACGACAAGTACTCCCGCGGGGTCGTCGGCGTCGTCGCCGGCGGCCCGGACTACACCGGCGCGGCCCTCCTGGCCGTGGACGCGGCGGTGCGCGCCGGCGCCGGGATGGTCCGCTACCTCGGCCCCGAGCACCCGGCCGAGCTCGTGCGCCACCACCGCCCCGAGGCGGTCCCGGGCGCCGGCCGGGTCCAGGCGTGGGTGCTGGGGCCGGGGGTGTCCCCGGACGACGAGGAGCAGCAGGGCCGTGTCCGCGCGGCGCTGACCTCGGGGGAGCCGGCCGTCGTCGATGCGGGTGCCCTCGCGGGCCTGCCCCCGCAGCTGGGGCCCGCCCACGTGCTGACCCCGCACGCCGGGGAGCTGTCCCGGCTGCTGGGCCTGCTCGGCGAGGACGCCGACCGCGCCGCGGTGGAGGCCGACCCGGCCGCCGCCGCGCGCCGCGCGGCCGACCTGACCGGCGCGACCGTCCTGCTCAAGGGGACCGTGACGACCGTCGCGGCCGTCGACGGGCGGCTGCTGACGGCGGCCGCCGCGCCGCCGTGGCTGGCGACCGCCGGGGCCGGCGACGTGCTGGCCGGGCTGCTGGGCACGATGCTCGCCGCCCGCGCCGCCGAGCTCGGCGAGCACCCGGAGCGGGCCGCCGACGTCGCCGCGGCCGCGGCCGTGCTGCACGGGCGGGCCGCGGCCCTGGCCAGCGCCGGAGGACCGGTGGCCGCCGCCGACGTCGCCGAGGCGCTGCCCGCCGCGCTCACCTCGCTGCCCGGCTGGTGAGCGCGGGTACGGTCGCAGCGTGAGCTCGTCCACCGCCGCGCCCGCGGACCCGTCCGAGCGCTCGCCGGAGCCCGCGCCCGCGCCGTCGCCCGAGCCGTCCACCGGGCTGCCCGCCGAGGCGGTCGTCGACCTCGACGCCGTGGCCGCCAACGCGGCGCTGCTGCGCGGGCGGCTGGGCGGCGCCGAGCTGATGGCCGTCGTCAAGGCCGACGGGTACGGGCACGGGGCCGTCCCCGCCGCCCGCGCCGCGCTGGCCGGCGGCGCCACCCGCCTCGGCGTCGCCCACGTCGCCGAGGCCCTGCAGCTGCGGGCCGCCGGGATCGAGGCGCCCGTCCTCGCGTGGCTGCTCGTGCCCGGCACCGACCTGCGCCCCGCCGTCGCGTCCGGCGTGGAGCTGTCGGTCGCGGCCGGCTGGGCGCTGGCCGCGGCCGTCGCCGCGGCCCGCGCCACCGGCCGCGCCGCCCGCCTGCACCTGGAGGTCGACAGCGGCATGTCGCGCGGCGGGGCCTCGCCGCACGAGTGGCCGCAGCTGCTGGACGCCCTGGCCGCCGCCGTCGCCGAGGGCGCCGTCGAGGTCGTCGGCACGTGGGCGCACTTCGCCAGCGCCGACGAGCCGGACGACCCGGGCGTGGGCGCCCAGCTGGACGCCTTCACCGCCGCGGTCGCCACCGCCCGCGCGCGCGGGGTGGACCCGGGCCTGCTGCACCACGCCAACTCCGCGGCCGCGCTGCTGCTGCCGCGCTCGCGCTTCGACCTGGCCCGCTGCGGGCTGGCGCTGTTCGGCCTGACCCCCGCCCCCGCGCGGGCGTCCGCCGCCGAGCTGGGGCTGGTGCCCGCCATGACGCTGACGGCGCGGCTGGCGCACGTGCGCCGCGTGCCCGCCGGGGCGGGGGTGTCCTACGGCGCGACGTGGACGGCGCCGCGCGCCACGACCCTCGGCCTGGTGCCGCTGGGGTACGGCGACGGCGTCCCGCGGCACGCCTCCTCCCGCACCGGCGCCGACGGCGCGCCCGCCGGTGGGCAGGTCCTCGTCGGCGGGCACCGGCGGCCCGTGGCCGGGCGCGTGTGCATGGACCAGTTCGTGGTGGACCTGGGCCCCGACGACGACGCTGCTGCGGGCGACCCGGTCGTCGTCTTCGGCGCCGGGGCGGCCGCGGGCCGGCCGCTGGAGCCCACCGCCCAGGACTGGGCCGACGCCGCGGGCACCATCTCCTACGAGGTGGTCACCCGCCTGGGCCCGCGCGTGCCGCGCCGGCACGTCGGCCGCCTCGCCGGTCCGGCGGCGGGGGCGGGCTCGTGAGCCTGGTCTCCCGGCGCCTGCGCCTCCTGCCGGCGCGCCCCCGGCGCGGGCGCGACATCACGCCCCTGACCGGGTCGGCGCGCGAGGTGGAGACCGACGACGGCGCCCTGCTGCACGTGGAGGTCGACGAGCTCGACGAGACCGGCGGAGCCGGCGCTGCGGGGGCGCCCGGTCCCGGGCGGGCGCCGGGGGAGGAGCCCGCGCCCACCGTCGTCCTGCTGCACGGCTACGGGCTGTCCGCCGACGCCTGGCACTTCCAGCGCCGCGCGCTGCGCGGGCGCTACCGCCTCGTCCTGCCCGAGCACCGCGGGCACGGGCGCTCCGGGCGCGGACCGGCCGGCCCCGTCACCGTCGAGCGCGTGGCCGACGACCTGGGGCAGGTCCTCGACGCCGTCGTGCCCGAGGGTCCCCTCGTGCTCGTCGGGCACTCCCTCGGCGGGATGACGATCATGGCGCTGGCGGTGCGCCGGCCCGACCTGCTGGAGCGCGTGCGCGGCGTCGCGCTCGTGGCGACCAGCGCCGGCGGGCTGGCCGGGTACGACCACGGCCTGCCGCTGCTGGGCCGCCACCTCGTGCGCTGGGCGGAGCTGCTGCTGGCCCGCGCCGCCGGCCGCACGGCGCTGCTGGAGCGCGGGCGCAAG
This sequence comes from Kineococcus haloalkalitolerans, assembly GCF_050871905.1. NCBI lineage: Bacteria > Bacillati > Actinomycetota > Actinomycetes > Kineosporiales > Kineosporiaceae > Kineococcus > Kineococcus haloalkalitolerans. The sequence continues at coordinate 8,921 of NZ_JBJLSH010000039.1, read as the reverse complement.
GTCGGCGCCGACGTGGAGCAGCGCCTGGTCCACCACTGGTCCTTCGCCTCGCCCGTGCCGCCGGAGGTGTCGCGGTTCGCGGCGCGGATGATGGCCGGCACGACGGTGGAGGTCATCGCCGACCTGCTGCCCGCGTTCAGCACCCTGGACCTGCACGGGTCGCTGGCCGCGCTGTCCGGCCGCCCGGTCCTCGTCGTGACCGCCGACCGGGACCTCATGACCCCCGCCGACCACGGCCGCCGCATCGCCGACGCGGTCGAGGGCGCCGAGCACGTCCTCGTCCGCCGCGCCGGGCACCTGGTGATGCTGGAGCACCCGGGGATCGTCACGGCGCGCCTGGAGCGCCTGCTGGCCCGCGTCGCCGGCCGGGCCGTCGTCCCGCCCGCGCGCGCCGCCCGTCCCGCCGACCCCCGCGCCGGGGAGGTGCGCCACGCCGGGCACGTGCCGGGCGGGCGCGGGCACGTGGGGCACGTGGGTCACGTGGCCGGGCGCCCCGGCGGTGGCGTCCCCGGCACCGGGCACGTCGAGCGGGGCGGCCCGGCGCCCCACGAGGTGGTCGTCCCCGACGTCCGGGCGACCGGGAGGCACCCGTGAGCGAGCGCACGAGCAACGGCGAGCTGCCCACGCCGGAGGCGACCGCCGCGCTGGGCCGGCGGCTGGGCGGGCTGCTGCGCGCCGGCGACCTCGTCGTCCTGGCCGGCGACCTGGGCGCGGGCAAGACGACGTTCACGCGCGGGCTGGCCGACGGCCTGGGCGTGCGCGGGCCGGTGACCTCGCCGACCTTCGTCATCGCCCGCGTGCACCCCTCCCTGGTCGGCGGCCCGCCGCTGGTCCACGTGGACGCCTACCGGCTCGGCTCGCTGGCCGAGGTCGACGACCTGGACCTGGACGCCTCCGCCGGGCAGGCCGTGACGGTCGTGGAGTGGGGCAGCGGGATGGTGGAGGAGCTGGCCGAGGACCGCCTGGAGGTGGACCTGCTGCGCCCGCACGGCGCGACGGCCGGCGCCGGGGACGCCGGGGACGCCGGGGACCCCGCCGGCGCGGAGCTCGGCGTGCCCGTCGAGCCGCGCGCGGTCCGGCTGCGGGCGGTCGGCGGGCGCTGGGCCGGGGTCGACCTGGCGGCCCTGCTCCGCCCCGGCCCGGACGCGGCTCCCTAGACTCCCCGCGTGCTGCTGCTCGCCCTGGACACCGCGACCGACGGCGTGGCCGTGGCCGTCTGCGACGGCGAGCGGGTCCTCGCCTCCCGGCGCGCGGGCGACGCCCGCCACCACAACGAGGTCCTCGCGCCCACGGTCGCAGCCGTGCTGGCCGAGGCGGGCGCTGCGCGCGCCGACGTGACCGACGTGGCCGTCGGGGTGGGCCCGGGCCCGTACACGGGGCTGCGGGTCGGGCTGGTCACCGCGCAGGCGCTGGCGCTGGCGTGGGGCGCTCGCCCGCACGGCGTGTGCTCCCTGGACGCGATCGCCGCGGACGCCGTGGAGCGCGGGACCGTGCGCGCCGGGGCGGGGGAGCCGGTGGACTTCCTCGTCGCCACCGACGCGCGCCGCCGCGAGGTGCACACCGCCCGCTACCGCCTGGACCCGCCCGGCGACGGCGGGGAGGCGCTCGCGGGCCTGCACCGCACCGCCGGCCCGGACGTGGTGGCGCCGGCGGCCGTCGAGCGCGGCGGGCTGCCCGTGGTGGGCCGCGGCACGCTGCTGCACCCGGACGCGCTGGGCCCGGCGGCGGAGCCGTTCGACGTGGACGCCGGGGCGCTGGCCCGGGTGGCGGTGCTCGCCCTGGCCGGGCGCACGAGCCTGCCGCTGCTGCCCGTGGAGCCGCTCTACCTGCGCCGGCCGGACGCCGTGGTGCCCGCCGGCCCCAAGCGCGTCACCGGCTGACGGCGCTCAGCCGCCGGGGGCGGCGGGAGCGGGCGTGGTGGTGGGCGTGGTGGCGGGCGTGGTGGCGGGCGTGGCGAAGGCCGCGGTCATCGCCGCGGTGGACTCGGTGACGATCTCGCGCATCGCCCGCTCGGCGGCGGCGGCGTCGCGGGCGCCGACGGCCTCGGCGACCTCGCGGTGCCAGCCGATGGCGCGCGCCAGCGGCCGCGCGGGCATGAGCCGGTGCTGGGTGCGCCCGGACAGCACCTCGGTGAGGGTGCCGGCGAGCGCGGCGAAGGCGTCGTTGCCGGTGGCGGCGAGCAGGGTGCGGTGGAAGCGCGCGTCGTGCTCGAGGTAGGCGGCCAGGTCGGGGGTGCGGGCGGTGACGCTCATCCCGACGACGGCCTCGACGAGGGCGCCGCACTGCTCGGGCGTGGCGCGGTCGGCGGCCAGGGCGGCCGCGACGGGCTCGACGGCCAGCCGCAGCTCGGACAGGGCCAGCAGCTGGGCGGGGCGCTGCGGGCCGGCCAGCCGCCAGCGCACGACGCGGGGGTCCAGGACCGTCCACCCCTCGGGCGGCTGGACGACGACGCCGACGCGGCGGCGGCTGGCGACCAGGTGCAGGGACTCCAGGACGCGGACGACCTCGCGGGCGACGGTGCGCGAGACGCCGTGGTCGCCGGCGATGCGCTCCAGGCCGAGGACGGTGCCGGGGGGCAGCTCGCCGTCGACGACGCGCCGGCCGAGGCGGTCCAGGACGCGGCCGTGCAGGTCGCCGTGCGGCTCGTCGTGCCCGTGCCCTTCCCCGTGCCCTTCCCCGCGCCCGTCCTCGCGCGCGTCCTCGTGCCCGGGGGTCGTCCCGGTGGGAGGCTCGTCGTCGTCAGGCACCCGGACATCCTGCCGGACCCGCTCGCCACGTCCCGTCCGTACACGAATCACGGCGTCGGGCTCGACAAGTACGACGAATAGGGCCGCGGGGTGGGCTAGGGTGCGCCGCCGAGACACCGCCGTCCCTGGAGGCACCGTGGACACCGTCGAACCCGCCTACGGCACCGGCACGCTGCTGCTCATCGCCGCCGCCGCCGTCGCCCTGCTGCTCCTGCTCATCATCCGCTTCAAGCTGCACGCCTTCCCGGCGCTCGTGCTCGTCAGCGCCCTGACGGCCGTCGCCACCCGCGTCCCCACCGGCGAGATCGTCGACACCCTCACCAGCGGGTTCGGCAGCACGCTGGCCAGCGTCGCCCTGCTCGTCGGGTTCGGCGTCATCATCGGCAAGCTGCTGGAGGTGACCGGCGGCGCCAAGGTGCTCGCCGACACCCTCATCGCCCGCTTCGGCGAGCAGCGCGCCCCGCTCGCGCTGGGCATCGCCTCGCTGCTGTTCGGCTTCCCGATCTTCTTCGACGCCGGCTTCGTCGTCTTCCTGCCGATCATCTTCGCCGTCGCCCGCCGCTTCGGCGGCTCCGTGCTGCGCTACGCCCTGCCCTCGGCGGGCGCCTTCGCGATCATGCACGCCTTCGTGCCGCCGCACCCCGGCCCGGTGGCCGCGGGTGAGCTGCTCGGGCTGGGCGCGAACATCGGCGTGCTCATCCTCGTCGGCACCGTGATCGCCGTGCCGACGTGGTTCGTCTCCGCGTACCTGTTCGGCCTGTGGGCGGCCAGGCGCATCGACGTGCCGCTGCCCGCGGAGTGGGCCGGGCGCGTCGCGGCCAACGTCGGCGGCGGCCAGGGCCGCTCGGCCGGCACCGGCGGCGCCCCCGCCACGGCGACCGGCGACGGGCCCGCGGCCAGCGAGAGCGACGACCTGCCCGGCCCGCCGCCCAGCTTCGGCACCGTCCTGTTCATCCTGCTGCTGCCGCTGGTCCTCATCTTCCTCAACACCGGCCTGAACACCCTGGCCACCGCGGGCACCGTCGACGGCGACGCCGGCTGGGTGCAGACCCTGCGGCTGATCGGGCAGACGCCCATCGCGCTGCTCATCGCCGTGCTCGTGGCGATGGTCGTGCTCGGCCGCGGCCGCTTCAGCCGCGGCAAGGTCGAGGACCTGGCCAACGGGGCCCTCGGCCCGGTGTGCGCGGTCATCCTCATCACCGGTGCCGGCGGCATGTTCGGCGGCGTCCTGCGCGCCAGCGGCATCGGCCAGGCGCTGTCGGACACGCTGGCCGAGACCGGGCTGCCCGTCATCGTCGCCGCGTTCGTCATCTCCCTGGGCCTGCGCGTGGCGCAGGGCTCGGCGACGGTGGCGCTGACCACGACGGCGGGCCTCATCGCCCCCACCGTCGAGGCCACCGGCGGGCTGACCACGCTCGACCTGTGCTTCATCGTCATCGCCATCGCGGCGGGCGCCACGGCCCTCAGCCACGTCAACGACTCCGGCTTCTGGCTGGTCGGGCGCTTCCTCGGCATGGACGTGCCGACGACGCTGCGCACGTGGACGGTGATGGAGACGATCATCGGCTTCGTCGGGTTCGGCCTGGCGTTCGTCGGCTACCTCGTCCTGTGAGCGGCCCCGCGGAGGGTCTCGCGGACGGGGCCCGCGACGTCGTGCTGGGCGTCGACATCGGCACCACCAGCACCAAGGTCGTCGCCTTCGACGTGCGCGGCGAGGCGCTGGCCCAGCACGCGGTCGGCTACCCGCTGGAGGAGCCGCACCCCGGGCACGCCGTGCAGGACCCGCAGCTGATCCTGCGGGCCGTGCAGGAGTCGGTGCGCGCCGTCGTCGCCGAGGTCGGCGCCGGGCGGGTGGCGGCGCTGTCCTTCAGCGCCGCCATGCACAGCCTCATGGGCATCGACGCCGAGCACCGCCCGCTGACCCCGCTGGTGACGTGGGCGGACACCCGCGCGGCCGAGCAGGCCGAGCGGCTGCGCGCCGGCACGGGCGGCCTGGCGCTGCACCGGCGCACCGGCACGCCCCTGCACCCGATGTCCCCGCTGCCCAAGCTCGTGTGGTTCCACGAGCAGGAGCGCAAGCTCTGCGAGAGCGTCAGCTTCTGGATCGGCGTCAAGGAGTGGGTGCTGCTGCACCTGGCCGGCGCGCTCGTCGTCGACCACTCCGTGGCCTCCGCCACGGGCCTGCTGGACCTGGCGTCGCTGCGCTGGGACGCCGAGGCGCTGATGCTCGCCGGGGTGCAGCTGGAGCAGCTGCCCGAGCCGGTGCCCACCACGCACGTGCTGCCCGGCCTGACCGCCGAGGGGGCCGCCGCCACCGGCCTGCCGGAGGACACCCCCGTCGTGGTCGGCGCCAGCGACGGGCCGCTGGCCAACGTCGGCGTCGGCGCCGTGCGCCCCGGGGTGGCGGCCTGCTCGATCGGCACCAGCGGGGCGCTGCGGGTGGTCGTCGATCGTCCCGTCGTCGACCCGCTGGGGCAGGTGTTCTGCTACGCCCTGACCCCCGGCCTGTGGGTGGTCGGCGGGGCGATCAACAACGGCGGCGTCGTCCTCGGCTGGGCCGGGGACACCCTCGCGCCCGACCTGGGCGAGGAGCCGCAGGAGGCGCTGATGGAGCTGGCCGGCCGCGTGCCGGCCGGCTCCGGCGGGCTGCTGATGCTGCCGTACCTGCTCAGCGAGCGGGCCCCGCACTGGAGCTCCCTGCCGCGCGGCGCCTACGTCGGCCTGACCCGCGCCCACCGCCGCGAGCACCTGGTGCGCGCCGCGGTGGAGGGCGTGTGCCTGCAGCTGGCCACGGTGCTGCAGTCCCTGCGGGCGGCGGGACTGGACATCACCGAGCTGCGCGCCACCGGCGGGTTCGCGCGCAGCCCCCTGTGGCGGCAGATGCTCGCCGACGCCCTGGGCACCGAGATCGGCTTCGCGGGCGGCTACGAGGGCTCTAGCTTCGGGGCCGCCCTGCTGGGCATGGAGGCCCTGGGCCTGGTGCCCGGCGTCGAGGTGGCCGCCGACCTCGTCGAGGTCGAGTCGCGCCTGCGGCCGGACCCGGCCGACGCGGCCGTCTACGCCTCGCTGCGGCCGGTGTTCGCCGAGCTGTACGAGGCGCTGGTGCCCACCTACCGCACGCTGCGGCGGCTGGCGCCGTCGCTGCCCCTGGACCGGGAGGAGCCGGCGGGCTGAGCGCGCTCGCGGCGCCCGCTCAGCGCGCCGCGTCCAGCTCCAGCAGCCAGCGCAGCCCCGGGTTGTAGACCATGGCGTGGCCGCCGTCGAAGACCACCGCGGTGGCGGCGGCCGACGCCAGGGTCGCCAGCACGGGCGGGTCGCCCTCGCCGAAGCGGGCGTCCGCCTCGTCGCGGCCGGCGACCTCGGGCAGCAGCCGCCCGTCCGCCGCGGCGGCCAGCGCCTCGGCGCCCACCCGGTCCTCCTCGTCGGCGAGCGCGTCGAACGCCTCCAGCCCCTCCACGGGCGGCACCGTCTCGTCCCGGATCCCGACCCCCAGGTACACGGGGACGGCGGCCTCCCGGGCGGCGCCGAGCACGGAGGCGGGGCTGCGCCCGGCGCACGAGTCGGCCGCCTCGCCACCGGCCGTCGGGTCCCCGCCGCACGAGGCGGCGATCTGGTCGGCGTAGTCCTCCTCCGGCCGCTCGTCGCGGTTGTAGGCGTACCAGCGGGTCAGGTCGTTGATCGGCACCCAGGACACCGCCCCGGCGAACCGGTCCGGGTGCCGGCCGGCCAGCAGCAGCGCCGTCGTCCCGCCGCCGGAGAACCCGACGACGTACACGCGCTCCGGGTCCACGCCGCCCTCGGCGACGGCGAAGTCGACGGCGTCCACCACGTCGGAGGTGGTCAGCGTCGAGCCGGTCGCCTCCGGGCGCTCGTTGACGCCGCGGAAGTCGGGGTGCACGAATCCCCACCCGGCGCGCTGGGCCCACCGCGCGTAGGGGATGCCGTTCTCCTGCGTCCAGTCGCTGCTCCAGGAGTGCACCGCCACCAGCAGCGGCGCGCCCTCCTCGGCCGGCGGCTGCCACAGCATGTCCTGCTCGACGCCGTCGACGCTGGAGACGACCGTCACCGGCTCGGCGTCCGTCTCGGCGGCCCAGCGGGCCAGCGGGTCGCCGGACGTCTCGACGTCGTCGGTGGTGGCGACCTCCACCGGCGCGACCTCGGGCACCTCGACGGCCGGGTCGCCGGGGCCGGCCGGTCCCGCGGCGGGGGCCGACGCGGTCGGGTCCTGCGCGTCCGCGGCCTCCTGCGGGCCGGAGCAGGCGGCCAGCGTCGCCACGAGCGCGCCCGCCAGCACCCCCGGCAGCCCCGCGCGCGCTCTGCGGCGGCACCGGGCGGGGACGGGGCCGGGCGGCCGGACGGTCGCGGTCGGTGCGGGCGCCATGCACCGATGGTCGCCGCGGGGGCGGCCGGGCGCAGCCCGGGACGGGCGCCGGAGCCGCCCGCCCGCGGCTCCGCGTAGCCTCGCGGGCGTGGAGATCCGGCCGATGCGGTGGTGGGACGTGGCCGCCGTGCACCGGCTGGAGCGCGAGCTGTTCGGCCCCACGGCCTGGTCGGCGGAGACCTTCTGGGGCGAGCTGGCCCACCCGGGCCGCACCTACCTCGTGGCCGTGGAGCCGGGTGGACCCGGCGACCCGGGCGGGGAGGAGCTGCTGGGCTACGGGGGCGTCGTCGTGCCCGGCGCGGACGCCGACGTGCAGACCCTCGGCGTCGCCCCCGGCGCCCAGCGGCGGGGCCTGGGCCGGGCGCTGCTGCGGCGGCTGGTGGCCGCGGCCCGCGACGGCGGCGCCACCCACCTGCTGCTGGAGGTGCGCGCCGACAACGAGCCCGCGCAGGCGCTGTACCTCGCGGAGGGCTTCCGGCGCATCGCCCGGCGCGCCCGCTACTACCAGCCCGGCGACGTCGACGCGCTCGTCCTGCGCGCGGACCTGCGCGGCTCAGCCGGCGGCTGACGCCCCGGCGGGGGAGACGACGAGGACGCTCTGGCGCCCGGCCACGCGGGTCAGCACGATGGTCGCCGCGCGCGAGCCGCGCAGGCCCAGCCGCCGCCGCAGCTCGTCGGGGTCGACGGCCGTGCCGCGCTTCTTCACCGTCAGCGGGCCCACGTCGAGGCCGCGCAGGTACGAGCGCAGCGGCTTGAGGCCGAACGGCAGGACGTCGTGGACGGCCCAGGCGCTCGCCAGCGGGGTGGTCACCGGCTCGTCGGTGGTGACGTAGGCGATGGTCTCGTCCAGCAGCCGGCCACCGACCCGCTCGGCGACGGCGCCCACGAGCCCGGCGCGCACGACCGCCCCGTCCGGCTCGTGCAGCCACGCGCCGACCGCGCCGACCGCGGCGGGCGGGCTGTCGCGGTCGTCGACCTCGTGCGCGGCGCCGTCCGCGGCCAGGAGCCGGGCGCTGCGCCGCACGCCCGGGCGGGCCAGCGGCCCGCACCACAGGGCGCACTCGACGACGTCGCCGGCCACGGACGTCCACTGCGCCTCGGCGCGCTCGGGCACCAGCTCGTGCGGCAGGCCGGGGGCCAGCTTGGCGCCCGTGGCGGCCACCCGCTGCGCGGTGGCCAGGACGAAGGACAGCGGCGGGCTGGTGGCCTCGGGGTCGAACAGGCGCCTGCCGCGCGCGGTGCGCCGGGCCGGGTCGAACCAGGCGCCGTCGCCGGGGCCGAGCTCGTCGACGACGCCGGCGGTGACGTCCGCGCAGCGCACCCGCGCGCGCCCGGGCCCGGCGGCGGCGAGGTTGGCGGCGGCGACGGCGGCGGTGAGGGGGTCGGCGTCCACGGCGAGCACGTCCAGGCCGGCGTCGACCGCCGCCAGCGCGTCGGCGCCGATCCCGCAGCCGAGGTCGGCCACGCGGCGCACCCCGGCGCCCGCGTACCGGGCGGCGTGGGCGGCGGCGACGGCGGCGCGGGTGGCCTGCTCGACGCCGGCGGGCGTCAGCAGCAGCTCGCGCCCGCGCGGGCCGAGCTTGGCGACGGCCTTGCGCCGCAGCCGGTCCTGGGTCATGGCCAGGGCCACCAGGTGCGGCTCGTGCCCCTCGCGGCGCAGCCGCTGCCCGAGGGCCAGCGGGTGGGGGGGGGGGGGGGGGGGGGGGGGGGGGGGGGGGGGGGGGGGCGGGGGGCGGCGCGGCGGGGGGGGGCGCGGCCGCCAGCCGCCGGCGGGCGACATCTGGCGCGCTGGG
>NZ_JBJLSH010000038.1:0-45315 GCF_050871905.1 Kineococcus haloalkalitolerans | reverse complement strand
GCCGTGATCTTGCAGGGTTTCCCAGCAAGATCACGGCGGGGGAGGGGTCACCAGCGGCGGGACAGCAGTCGCGGCGCCAGGCCCAGCAGCTCCCCGACGCCGGCCTCGAACAGCAGCGACCGGCCCAGCACCTCGCCCGCCCCGACGGCCAGGACGGTCCACCCCTCCTCGTGCAGCCGGGCCCGGCGGCGCAGGTCACGGGCGCGGTCGGCGGGCGACTCGTGGTGCTCGCGCCCGTCGTGCTCGACGGCCACGCGGCGCTCCCGCCAGCCGCAGTCCAGCCGGTAGGGGACCGGACCGCCGGACGGCACCTCGACCTGCAGCTCGGGCCGCGGGAAACCGGCGTCGGCCAGGCGCAGTCGCGTCCACGACTCCCCGGGCGACTCGGCGCCCGGGTCGGCCAGGTCAACGACGCGGCGCGCGCGCCGGACACCGCGCTGACCGGGCAGGTCGGCGAGCACCGCGTGCGCGTCCTCGCGCCGCACCGCGCCGAGGCGGAGCGCCAGGTCGAGCGTCGACAGCGCCACCGGGTCGGTGCAGAACCGCGCGACGTCCACGGCGGTGCGCAGCGGTGAGGTCACGGGTAGCCCGGCAACGTCGACGACGTCGTGCCCGAGGTCGGCGGCGTAGCAGGTGACGCCGGCCCTGCGCAGCGGCGTCGACCCCGCGGGGACGACCACCTCGAGGAGGTGGGGGCCGTCCCGCTCGTGCGGCATCCCCAGGCGGAAGCCGTGCACGGCGGCCGCCGAGCGGCGGGCGAGGGCCGCGCCCCGCGGCAGGACGGAGGCGAGGAGGCGGAACCGCAGCAGCTCGTCGCTGCCGGGGGACGCGAGGACGTCGGGGGGAGCGGCCACTCCGGGACCCTGCCGCGGCCCGCGGTCCGTCCCGCGCCGTCGTCCACAGTCCGCACCGTCCTCCGCCGTCCACAGCCTCCCGTCCACGACCTCCGTGATCTTGCTGGGGAACCCTGCAAGATCACGGCGGGGTCGGTGGTGGGGGAGGGGTCAGCGGTAGGTGACGGTGGTGCGGGCGGTGGAGAAGGAGTACGTGACCGAGCCGCCGGTGAAGTCCTGGCGCACGCCGCCGCGGACGGGGACCTCCTCGGTGCGCGGCCAGCCCAGGCGGCCGGTCTCCCAGCCGAGCCGGCCCCACTCGTCGCGGATGCGGCCGGTGACCACGCGCGCGCCCGTCGCGGGCGAGAAGTACACCGACCCGCCCTGGAACACCGAGAACGCGCCGCCGCGCAGCGGCGCCTCCGACGTGGTGGGGAAGCCCAGCGGGCCGGTCTCGGCGCCGCTGCGGGCGTACCGGTCGAGGACCGCGCCGCGCACGGCCTGCGCGCCCGTGGCCGGCGACCACCAGACCTGTCCGCCGGTGAACCGCTGCACGACCCCGCCGCGGACGGCGACCTCCTCGCCGGCGGGGAACCCCAGCCACGAGCGCTCCCAGCCGAGCGAGGCCCAGCGGGCGCGCACGTCGCCCTTGACGACCTGCGCCCCCGTGGCCGGCGACCAGTACACCGACCCGCCCTCGAAGGCCGCGAAGGCCCCGCCCGCGACGGGCACCTCGCCGGTCACCGGCCAGCCCAGGGACGAGGCGGGGCCGCCCGCGGCGCGGTAGCGCTCCAGGATCGCCCCGCGCAGCACGGTCGTGGACCCGCTGCGCGCGTAGGCGACCGTCCCGTCCGAGCGCGAGGTCACCGAGGCGCCCGCCGCCCACGCGCGCGCCGCCGACACCGTGCCGGCCACGTCCAGGACGCCCGTGCCGTACCCGGCGGGCCAGGACGGCGCGGGCCGGGCGCTGGTGCGCAGCCACTGCTCGACGGTCGCCGGGCCGGCGGCCGGGGCGACCGAGCGGGCCAGCGCGGCGGCCGCGGAGATCATCGGCGCGGAGAACGACGTCCCGGTGACGGCGCTGTAGGCGTGCCGGGCGGAGGCGGGGCCGCCGGCGACGATGCCGGTGCCGGGCGCGGACAGGTCGACGAACTCGTTGTGCTGCGCCCACGGCGCCGCGGCCTGCTCGGTGCCCGCGGACACCGAGACGACACCGGGGTAGGAGGCCGGGTAGGAGACGACGTTGCCCCTGTCGCCGGTGTTGCCGGCGGCCGCGACGACCACGGCGCCCTTGCCGAGGGCGTAGGCGACGGCCTGGCGGACGACGTCGTTGGGCGCGCCACCGCCGAGGGAGAGGTTGACGACGCTCGCGCCGGCGTCGGCGGCGTGGACGATCCCCCGCGCCAGCGGAGCGGAGGCGCACACGTCCACCTCGCACACCCGCACCGGCAGCACGGTGACGTCGGGGGCCACCCCGGCCGCGCCGACGCCGTTGCCGAGCGCGCCGGCCAGGACGGTGGCGACCCACGTGCCGTGCGAGCCGCTGTCGCCACCGCGCGCGAAGTCGGCCTGCGGCAGGACCCGGCCGGCGAGGTCGGGCTGGGTGGGGTCCACGCCGGAGTCGACGACGGCCACGACGACGCCGCGGCCGGTGGTGGTCGCCCACGCCTGCGGGGCGCGCACGTCGTCCAGGTGGGTGGCGCGCGGCAGCAGCGGGTCGGCGGCGTCCAGCCGGTAGGTGGTCTGCACGTCGGCGGCCGCGACCGCGGGGTCGGCCTCCAGGCGCGCGACGAGGCGCTCGGCGCTCCCCTCGCCCGCGACGACCGTGGAGGTCACCTGCGGCCGGCCGTCGACGACGCGCATGACGTCCACGACGACGGGAGCGGTGTCCGCGCTCGCGCCCGCGGCGGCCGGCGCGGTGGCGACGAGCAGGACCAGCGCACCCGCGCCCGCGAGGAGCGGGGCGGCCCGGCGCCGCGACCGTGCCGTCGGCGTGCTCGCGTGCTCGGACATGCGTCTCCCGGTGCGGTGGTGCGGGCGGTGCGTGCGGTCGTCACCCCTGTGTACCCGAGGGTGACGGGCCGAACCTCTCGCACCTCGGTGCGTGATCGGGAGGACTTGAGCCGATCCGGTGACCCGAGCGCCGCAGGGGGTTGTCTCCGGGCGGGCCGCCCGCCTACAGTCGCGGCACACAACGTCGATGCGCATCGACGGCCAACGGGCCGCGAGCGAGCGGCGGGGAGCCAGACGTCACCGGTGACGAGGGGAGGGCGACGTGCCGCGCACCACCAGTCCCGGCAGCTCGGGCCCGACCAGCAAGGACGTCGCACGGATCGCCGGCGTCTCGCAGAGCACCGTCTCCTACGTCATGAGCGGCAAGCGGCCGATCTCGGCCAAGACCCGCAAGCTCGTCGAGGACGCCATCGCCCAGCTGACCTACGAACCGCACGCCGGGGCGCGCGCGCTGGCCGGGCAGCGCACCAGCGTCATCGCCGTGGTCGTGCCGTTCGCCACGCCGCTGAGCGCGCACGGGCTGATGTCCTTCGTCGAGGAGATCGCCCTGGTCGCCCGCGCGCACGACCACGACGTGCTGCTCGTGACGGCCGACGAGGGCATCGCCGGGCTGCGGCGCGTGGCGGGCCGGCGGCTGTGCGACGCCGTGGTCGTCATGGAGGTGCGCACCGACGACGACCGCGTCGCGGTCGCCCGCGACCTGGGCGTCCCGGTGCTGTTCATCGGTGTCCCCGATGACGCACAAGGACTGCACTGCAACGACTTCGACTTCGAGTCCGCCGCCGACCTGCTGGTCGGCGAGCTGGCCGCCGCGGGCGAGCGCGACGTGGTGGTCCTGGCGTGGGGCGACGACACGACCAGCCGGGACATCAACTACGTGCCGCGCTTCGAGCGCGGCGCGCGGCGCTCGGCGCAGCGCCACGGCGTCGCCCTGGAGTGGGCGCCGGTGCCCGCCGACCGCGTCCTGGACCCCCTGCTGGAGGACGTGCTGGCGGGCCGCGGAGCCCCGCCGGCGTTCGTGGTCACCACCGCCCTGCCGGAGGCGGTCGGGGCGCTGGCCCGCCGCGGGCTGCGCCCCGGGACCGACCTGAGCCTGGTGGCGCTCTCGACGGCGGCCGAGGCGCAGGCGCAGGCCGTGGCGGTCACGGGCTGCTCCACCCACCCCCGCGACGTGTCCCGGCGCGCCGTGACCCGCCTGTTCCGCCTGCTCGACGGTGCCGGTGCGCCGCCGGGCGTGGAGCTGTTCCCCGCCGAGGTGACCCGGCGGGACTCCGTCCGACCCCGACCCTGACCCCGCCCGCTCCCGGGAGGGGCCGACCCGCCCGCATCGTCGATGCGTATCGACGGTGCAGAGCTCGACCCGACCGCCCACGACGCCGTGGGCCGACGAGAGGAACGACATGGCTCGACGAGGAACCGTGCGCGCCGGACTGGCCTTCGCCCTGGCGCTCCCGCTGGCCCTGGGCGCGTGCGGCGGCGACTCCGGCGGCGGCAGCGCCGCCGCGGGGGACCCGGGCACCCTGCGGGTGCTGGACTACTACAACGACGAACCCAACAAGTCCGTCTGGCAGGGCGTCCTCGACGGCTGCGCCACCGAGGTCGGCGTCACCATCGAGCGCGAGTCCGTGCCGGGCGAGGGCCTCATCCAGCGCGTGCTGCAGGCCAGCTCCTCGCGGACGCTGCCCGACGTCCTCATGCTCGACAACCCCGACATCCAGCAGATCGCCGCCTCCGGCGCCCTGGCCCCGCTCGCGGACTTCGGCATCGACACCGAGGGGTACGCCGAGGGCGTCGTCGACGCCGCGACCCACGAGGGCGAGCTGTACGCCCTGCAGCCGGTGACCAACACCCTCGCGCTCTTCTACAACGAGCAGGTCTTCGAGGAGGCCGGGCTCACCCCGCCCACCACCTGGGAGGAGCTGAGGACGACCGCGGCCGCGCTCACCGAGGGCGACCGCTACGGCGTCGCGTTCTCGGCGACCAACAGCTACGAGGGCACCTGGCAGTTCCTGCCGTTCATGTGGTCCAACGGCGGCGACGAGGCGGACATCGCCACGTCCGAGACCGCCGAGGCGCTGCAGCTGTGGGTGGACCTCGTGCAGTCCGGCTCCGCCTCGCAGTCGGTGGTCACCTGGGGCCAGGGCGACGTCAACGACCAGTTCAAGGCCGGCAACGCCGCCATGATGGTCAACGGCCCCTGGAACTTCGGCTCGCTCGCCGAGGCCCCCGACCTGCGCTACGGCGTCGTCCCGATCCCCGTCCCCGAGGCCGGCGGCAGCGTCGTCGCGCCGTTCGGCGGCGAGGCGTGGACCGTCCCGCAGACCGGGGACGAGGAGAAGATGGCGACCGCCGCCGAGTTCGTGCAGTGCCTGAACTCCGACGAGAACGTGGTCGCCGCGTCCGTGGGCACCAACACCGTGCCGACCAAGCCGGAGCTGACCGACGAGGCCGTGGCCCAGGTGCCCGCGCTGGAGAGCTTCGCCGAGCAGGTGCCCGACCTGCGCGCCCGCACCGGGCAGCTGGGCGAGCAGTGGCCGGACGCCGCCACGAAGATCTACACGGCGGTGCAGAACGCGCTCGTCGGCGGCATGACGCCCGAGGACGCCCTGCGGCAGGCGCAGGATGGCTGACGCCCTCGTGCGCGGCGGGACCCCCGCGACCACCGCCCCGGCCGCCACCCGCCCGGGTGGTGGCCGGCGCGGCCGGCCGGGACGCTCCACCCGGCGCGGCCAGCGCCTGGTCGAGGCGCTGTTCCTGGTGCCTGCCGCCCTCTACCTGCTGCTGTTCTTCGGCTACCCGGTCGTCAAGAACGTCGTGATGAGCTTCCAGGAGTACACGACCCGGACGTTCTTCACCGGCGAGGCGCCGTTCGTCGGCTTCGACAACTACGTCAACGTCGTCACCTCGCCGGTGTTCGACCGGGCCCTGCTCAACACGGTGCTGTTCACCCTCGGGTCCATCGCGGGGCAGTTCGTCCTCGGCCTGGCGATCGCGCTGTTCTTCCAGCGGCGCTTCCCGCTGTCCGGGGTGATGCGCTCGCTGATCCTGCTGCCCTGGCTCATCCCGATGATCGCCGGCTCGGCGGTGTGGCGCTGGATCCTCGACGCCGACAACGGCGTCCTGAACCGGGTGCTGGAGGCCCTGCCGTTCGTCGAGTCCGGCCCCCAGTGGCTCACCAGCACCTCGCTGGCCCTGGTCGCCGTCATCGGCGTCAACATCTGGCTGGGCATCCCGTTCAACATGACGATCCTGTACGGCGGTCTGCAGGAGATCCCCGAGGAGCTGTACGAGGCCGGGCAGCTGGACGGCGCCACCGGCTGGCGGGCGTTCCGCCACATCACCTGGCCGATGCTGCGGCCCGTGGTGACCGTCGTCCTCGTCCTCGGCGTCGTCTACACGCTGAAGGTCCTCGACGTCATCCTCGGCCTCACCAACGGCGGGCCGGCCAACTCCACGCAGCTCATCTCGACGCTGTCCTACGACACCTCCTTCCGCCAGTTCGACTTCGGTGGCGGTGCCGCGCTGGGCAACGTCCTCGTCCTGCTGTCCCTCGTCTTCGCCGTCGTCTACCTGCGCTTCAACCGGCGCGCCGTGGACGAGTGAGGAGCGCCGTGAGCACCCTGACCCCCGCCCGGAGCACCGGCCGGCCCGCGCCGGCCCGCGCCCGCGCACCGCGCAAGCCGGGGCACGTCGTCGTCGGCCTGCTGATCCTGGCGTTCATGCTGTTCCCGCTGTACTGGATGCTCAACGTGTCCCTGCAGCCGTCCAGCAACGCCGTCGCCACGCCGTGGCTGCCGTTCGACCTGACCCTCGACGGCTACGCCACCGCGATCAGCGAGCAGCGGCGCAACCTGCTCACCAGCCTCGCGGTCGGGCTGGGGGCCGTCGTCGTCAGCCTGCTGGTCGCCACCCCGGCCGCCTACGCGCTGGCGCAGTTCCGCGTCCGGTGGGCCACGCCCCTGCTGTTCGCGATCCTCATCACCCAGATGGTGCCGGGCATCGTCGTCGCCAACGCCCTCTACAGCGCCTACAGCGACCTGGGCCTGCTCAACACCGTGGGCGGGCTGGTGCTGGCCGACGCCGCGCTCGGCATCCCGTTCTCGATCATCGTGATGCGCGCGTTCATGGGCGGCATCCCGCGCTCGGTCATCGAGGCCGCGCTCGTCGACGGCGCCGGGCCCGTGCGCGCGTTCGTGTCCGTCGTGCTGCCGATGAGCCGCAACGCGCTCATCACCGCGGGGCTGTTCACGTTCCTCTTCGCGTGGGGCGACTTCCTCTTCGCCCTCACGCTGACCACCACGCCCGAGGTGCGGCCCATCACGCTCAGCCTCTACAACTACATCGGCACCTTCGTCAGCGACTGGTCGCCGATCATGGCGACGGCCATCCTGTCGTCGCTGCCCGCCATCGCCCTGCTCGTCGTCGCCCAGCGGTACGTCGCCGCCGGCGTCACCGGCGGGGCCGTCAAGTGACCACCCAGGGAGCTCCCATGGCCGCCACCGGCCCGATCCGCGTCACCGTCTGGGGCGAGAACCGCCACGAGCAGCTCGAGCCCGAGGTGGCGCAGCGCTACCCCGACGGCATGCACGGCGCCGTCGCCCAGGGCGTGGAGGAGAACCTCGGCGACCGCGTCGTCGTGCGCACCGCCACCCTCGACGACCCCGAGCACGGCCTGAGCGAGGAGGTGCTGCGCGAGACGGACGTCCTCACCTGGTGGGGCCACGCCGCCCACGGCGAGGTCTCCGACGAGGTCGTCGAGCGCGTGCACCGGCACGTCCTGGAGGGGATGGGGCTGATCGTCCTGCACTCCGGGCACTGGTCCAAGCTGTTCACCAAGCTCATGGGCACCACGTGCACGCTGCGCTGGCGCGCCGAGCACGACCGCGAGCTGGTGTGGACCGTCGACCCCACCCACCCCATCGCGCAGGGCGTCCCCCACCCGATGGTCATCGAGGAGGACGAGATGTACGGGGAGTTCTTCGACATCCCCACCCCCGACGAGCTCGTGTTCATCTCCTCCTTCTCCGGCGGGGAGGTCTTCCGCTCCGGCTGCACGTGGCGCCGCGGCTTCGGCAAGGTCTTCTACTTCCGCCCCGGCGACCAGGAGTACCCGACGTACTTCCACGCCGGCGTGCGCAAGGTCATCTCCAACGCCGTCGAGTGGGCCGTCACGGTGCGCCCCGAGCGGACGCTGCCGACCCTGCTGCGCTACGACACCGAGGACTTCTACAACGGCCACGGCTACCAGGGCGCGCTGAGCGCCGAGGCGCAGGAGGCGGGCCGGTGACCGGCAGCCCCGACGGCCCCGTCCGGGTCGTCCTCGTCGGCGCCGGCGGGATGGGCAAGGCGTGGCTGTCGACCCTCCTGGCCTCCCCGAGCGCCGAGCTGGCCGGGATCGTCGACCTGGACCTGGAGGTCGCCGAGAAGGCCGCCGCCTCCGCCGGGGTGCCGGACGTCCCGCTCGGCCGCGACGCCGTCGAGCTGGCCCGCGCCACCGGCGCCGAGGCGGTCGTCAACGTGACCGTCCCGCGCGCGCACCACCCCGTCACCACGGCCGCGCTGTTCGCGGGGCTGCCGGTCCTGGGGGAGAAGCCCGTCGCCGACACCGTCGCCCGCGGGCTGTCCCTGGTGGCGGCCAGCGAGGTCAGCGGCGAGCTGTTCGTCACCAGCCAGTCGCGCCGCTGGAACCCGCACGTGCACGCCCTGCGCGAGCAGGCGCGCGCCCTGGGCCGGCTCGGCGTCCTGACGACGGAGTTCTTCAAGGCCCCGCACTTCGGCGGGTTCCGCGAGGACATGGACCACCCGCTGCTGCTGGACATGGCGATCCACCCGTTCGACACCGCCCGCTTCGTCCTGGGCGCCGAGCCGGTCTCGGTGTACTGCGAGGAGTTCAACCCGCCGTGGAGCTGGTACCGCGGGGACGCGGGTGCCGCGGCCGTGTTCGAGATGACCGGCGGGGTGCGCTACACCTACACCGGCAGCTGGTGCAGCCCCGGGCGCGAGACGTCCTGGAACGGCGCGTGGCGGTTGTCCGGCGAGCGCGGCAGCGCCCTGTGGGACGGCGACACCGACCCGGTGCTGGAGACCGAGCCGCCCGTGGACCCGCCGGCGGTGCCGGCGGTCGGGGAGGGCATCGCCGGGGCCCTGGAGGCGTTCACCGCCGCGCTGCGCGGCGGGCCGGTGCCCACCGGCGAGGTCCACGAGAACGTCCTGAGCCTGGTGATGGTCGAGGCCGCGGTCGAGTCGGCCACGAGCGGCGCGCGCGTGCTCGTCGACGACGTCCTGGAGCGCGCCTACGCCCGGGCGCTGGCCGAGGAGGAGCGCGAGGACGTGCGCGCGCAGCTGGCGTCGTGGACGTCGGTGCGCGGCGCCCTCACGCCCCGCACCTGACCCGGCCAGCCCGTCCCGGACCGCGGCCCCGCTGACCGCCCCCCTCCCCGCCGTGATCTTGCTGGTAGTCCCCGCAAGATCACGGCGGGGGGTGCGACGGAGGGGGTGGACGGGGTGGTGGGCGGGGGAGCGGGCCCGGGTGGCGGTGAGGTGAACCGGTCCAGCCCGTCGCCCCGCCGGGCGGGCCCGGGTGGCAGGATGCCCGCACGATCGACGAGGAGGTCTGAGTTGCCCGACACGTCCCTTCCCGAGCTCGGCGTGGCCGTCATCGGCCACTCCTTCATGGGAGCCGTCCACTCGCACGCCTGGCGGACCGTCGACCACGTCGGCACGCCGCGCTTCCGCACCCGCCGGGTCGCCCTCGCCGGCCGGGACGCCGGCCGGGCCGCCGCCGCCGCGCAGCAGTTCGGCTGGGAGGAGTCCACCGACGACTGGCGCACGCTCATCGAGCGCGACGACGTCCACGTCATCGACGTCCTCACCCCCGGCGACAGCCACGAGGAGATCTCGGTGGCGGCCCTGGAGGCCGGCAAGCACGTCCTGTGCGAGAAGCCCCTGGCCAAGGACGTCGCCGGCGCCGAGCGCATGACCGCGGCCGCGCAGGCGGCCTCCGCGCGCGGCGTGCGCAGCATGGTGGCGTTCAACTACCGCAAGGTCCCCGCCCTCGGGCTGGCCCGCCAGCTCGTCGCCGACGGCCGCCTCGGCACCGTCCGCCAGGTGCGCGCCCTGTACCTGCAGGACTGGATCGTCGACGAGTCCTTCCCGCTGACCTGGCGCCTGCAGAAGGACCGCTCCGGCGCCGGCGCGCTCGGCGACATCGGCTCGCACATCATCGACGCGGCGCAGTTCGTCACCGGCCAGCTGCTCACGGGCGTCTCCGGCGCCACCGAGACCTTCGTCAAGCAGCGGCCGGTGGAGGCGCAGCGCACCGGGTCGAACACCGGGCTGGGTGCCGAGGCCGGCACCGAGCTGGGCGAGGTCACCGTCGACGACGCCGCCGTGTTCTTCGGCCGCGGCGACGGTGGCGCCCTCATGACGTTCGAGGCCACCCGCATGGCGCTGGGCCGCAAGAACGCCATGCGCCTGGAGGTCAACGGCTCGAAGGGCAGCGTCGCGTTCGACTTCGAGTCGATGAACGAGCTGCAGTTCTTCGACGGCACCCTGCCGGACGCCGAGAACGGCTTCCGGCGGATCCTGGCGACCGAGCCGGACCACCCGGGCGTGTCGAACTGGTGGCCGGCCGGGCACGGCCTGGGCTACGACCACCCGTTCGTGCACGAGCTGCAGGAGTTCCTGGGCGCGATCGCCGACGAGCGCGACCCGAGCCCGTCGTTCGCCGACGGCCTGCAGGTCCAGAAGGTCCTGGACGCGGTGCAGCGCAGCGCCGAGAACGACTCCGCCTACACGACGATCTGAGGAGGGCCCCGATGCCTCGTCCCGTCACCCTGTTCACCGGCCAGTGGGCCGACCTGCCGTTCGAGGAGGTGTGCCGCCTCGCCTCCGAGTGGGGGTTCGACGGCCTGGAGATCGCCACCTGGGGCGACCACCTGGACTCCTCGCGCGGCGCCCGCGACGACGACTACATCGCCGAGAAGAAGGCGGTGCTGGACAAGTACGGGCTCAAGGTGTGGACGATCTCCGCGCACCTGTCCGGCCAGGCCGTCTGCGACCTCATCGACGAGCGCCACAAGGACATCGTCTCGTCCGCCGTGTGGGGCGACGGCGACCCGGAGGGCGTGCGCCAGCGCGCCGCCGAGTACGTCAAGGACACCGCGCGCACGGCCGCCAAGCTGGGCGTCAAGACGGTCACCGGTTTCACCGGGTCCTCGATCTGGCACACCGTCGCGATGTTCCCCCCCACGCCGGCCGCCATGGTCGACGCCGGGTACCAGGACTTCGCCGACCGCTGGAACCCGATCCTCGACGTCTTCGACGAGGTCGGGGTGCGCTTCGCCCACGAGGTCCACCCGTCCGAGATCGCCTACGACTACTGGACGACGCAGCGGGCGCTGGAGGCGATCGGGCACCGGCCGGCGTTCGGGCTGAACTTCGACCCGAGCCACTTCGTGTGGCAGGACCTGGACACGGTCGGGTTCCTGCGCGACTTCGCCGACCGGATCTACCACGTGCACTGCAAGGACTCCAAGAAGCAGCTCGACGGCCGCGCCGGCCGGCTGGGCTCGCACCTGGCGTGGGCGGACTCCCGCCGCGGCTGGGACTTCGTCTCCGTCGGGCACGGCGACGTGCCGTGGGAGGCGATCTTCCGCCAGCTCAACGTCATCGGCTACGAGGGCCCGACGAGCGTGGAGTGGGAGGACGCGGGTGTGGACCGGCTGCGCGGCGCCCCCGACGCGCTGGCGTTCGTGCGTCGCCTCGGCGAGCTGATCCAGCCGCCGGCGGCCGCCTTCGACGCGGCCTTCAGCTCCCAGGGCTGACCCGGGCCGGTCCTCCGCGGTCCCGCAGGCGCACCTGCGGGACCGCGGGGAACCGCGGGGCGCCGGCGCGCGTCCCACCTGGAAGGCCTCGGTGACTGCGCGTAACCTATCGTTCACGTGACGTGTGGTTCAGCTCACAAACCTCGCCGCGGCCCGCGCCCCTGCTGGTTGGGTACGCGCCATGCCGACCCCCGGGCCCTCCCCCCGCACCACCGCGCGGCCGCGCCGCGCCGCGCGCCTGACCTCCCTGCCCGTCGCCACCCTCGCCGGCCTCGCGCTGGCCACCGCCGCGGCCGCCCCCGCCGTCGCCGTGCCCGTCGGGCCCCCGCCGCCGCCGGACCCGCTGGCGCTGCACGTCCTGCACGAGACGAACGCCGCCCGCGCCGCCGTCGGCTGCGCGCCGCTGGAGCTGGCGCTCCCCCTCGTCGCCGCCGCCGAGCGCCACTCCGACGAGATGGCCGCCCGGGGCGCCATGACCCACACCGGCGTGGACGGCAGCACCCCCCGCACCCGCCTGCTCGCCCAGGGCGTCTCCCCCCGCCGCACCGCCGAGAACGTCGCCTTCGGGTACGCCGCCGACCAGGTCGTCGACGCCTGGCTGGCCAGCGACGGGCACCGCCGCAACGTCCTGGACTGCCGCCTGACCCAGGTCGGCATCGCGGAGGCCCCCGGGCACGCGGGCTCCTACTGGACGCAGGTCTTCGCCGGATGAGCACCCGTCCCGGTCCGGTCGCGCCGTGAGCACGGCCCTGCGCACGCGCCCGCCGCGACGTTCCCGTCGTGACACCCTGTCAATGGGTCGTCGCTCTGCGGGAACCGTGGTGGTGGGGAGCGCGTCCGACGACCGGACCGGGACGCCAGGACGGGACGAGGAGGTGCGGCCGGTGGTGCGCGGACACCTCGCCGAGCCGCGGCTGGAGGTCTCCCGCTCGTCCCGCGCGCGGGCGCCCCGCGGCCTCGCGGCGCTGCGGCGCACGTCCGCGGTGCTCGCCGTCGTCCTCACCGGCCTGCTCGGCGTCCACGCCGCCCAGGCCCTGACCGGACCGCCCGCCGACGGGGCTGGACCGTCGCCCGCACCGGCGCCCCGCGTCACCACCGACGCCGACGCCCTCGCCGGGCTGGAGGCGCTGCGCACCGACGGCCTGCGCCGGCACGCCCCCGAGGGGCAGTGGGTGGCGCAGCTGTCGGCCAAGAGCGTCGGCCTGACCGATCCCGAGCAGACGGCCGCCAACGGCAGCAACACCTTCTACGCCACCGACATCCTCGCCCAGGTGCAGGACCTCGCCGCCGGCGTCGCCAGCGGCGAGGTCTTCGTGCTGCGCAGCACCGACCTGCGCGAGGAGCTGCGCGACCCGCGCGGCGAGGCCTACTGGAACACCTTCGCCGCCGGCCCGTTCGAGGACGCCGCCGCGGTGCGCCGCTGGTGCGACGAGGTCTTCGTCGCCGTCGACGGCGACGACCGCGGCCACGTCTGCTTCGCCAAGCAGCTGCACCCCGCCGACGGCTGACCGGCACTCCTCCGCACCCTCCGCCCCTCCTCCCGCCGTGATCTTGCTGGTGATCCCTGCAAGATCACGGCGGGGTGGGGGCGTCGGTGGCAGAGGGAGTGGGCGGGAGCGAGGGGTCAGAGGGTCAGGGCCGGGTGCAGGCGCGCGGGGGACCAGGTGCGGCGCCGGTGGGCGGCCAGGACGCTGACCGCCAGGCCCAGCAGCCCGAACCCGGCGAGCACGGCCGCCGACGACCACACCGCCGCCGCGGACCCGCCCACCACCAGGTGCCGCAGGCCGTCGGCCGCGTACGTCATCGGCAGCAGCGGGTGCAGCGCCTGGAAGAACGCCGGCGCCGTCTGCACGGGGTAGGTGCCGCCCGTGGAGGTCAGCTGGAGCACCAGCAGCACGAGCGCCCCCAGCCGGCCCGCGCCGCCGAACAGCGCCACCAGGCACTGGTGCAGCGCCGTGAACACCACCGCCACCAGGACCGTGAACGCCAGCGTGGCCGCCGGTCGCGGCGAGGAGACGCCCACCGCCGTCAGCAGGACCACGCCCAGCACGAGGCCCTGCGCCACGGCCAGCAGCGCGCCGGGCGCCCACCCCGCCAGCGCCGCCCGCAGCGGCGAGACCGTCGAGGCCAGCGCCCGCGGCGACAGCGCCCGCAGCACCATGTACGTGACCATCCCGCCCACCCACAGGGCGACCGGCACGAACAGCGGCGCCAGGCCGTCGGCGTAGTGCGCCACCGGGTTCTCGACCACCCGCTGCGCCTGGACGGGATCGGCCACCACGCCCGCCCGCTGCTCGCGCTGGGCCGCGCTCAGGGCCGGCACCTGCCCGGCACCCTCGCGCAGGCTCCCCGCCAGCTCGCCGGCGCCGTCGGTCAGCCGGCCCGTGCCGTCGGCCAGCGCCCCGGCGCCCGTGGCGGCCGCCCCCGTCCCGCCCAGCAGGGAGCGCGCGCCGTCGTCGACCGCGGCGGCGCCGGAGGCCAGCTCGCCCGCACCCGCCGCGGCGGAGCGCGCCCCGGCCGCCAGGGACGACGTGCCGCCGGCCAGCTCCTCGGCGCCGCCGGCCGCGGCGGCGGCGCCCGCGGCCAGCGCGGGCGCGGCGTCGGCCAGCGCCCGGTTGCCGGCCGCGACGGCGTCGGCCCCGGCGGCCAGCGCGTCGACGTCCGCGGCCAGCTGGCGGGCCCGCGCCGCCGCGTCGGCCACGGCGGCCGCCACGCGCTCGTCGTCCAGGCCGGCGCGCGCCCGCGCCAGCTGCTCCACGGCCTCCTGCAGCTGCGGGTCGCCGGAGGCGGCCGCGACCGCGCGGGCCCGCTCCAGCGCGTCGTCCAGGGCGGGGCCCAGGTCGGCGCCCGCGCCGGCGACGGCGTCCAGCGCGCCGGTGTCCAGGCCGTCGACCGCCTGCGCGAGGCGGGCGGCGCCGTCGGCGACCTGCCGCGAGCCGGCGGCCAGCTCGGCGGTCCGCCCGGGCAGCGCGGCGGTGCCCCCGCGCAGCGCGCCGAGGCCGGTGGTGAGGTCGCGGGCGCCGGCGTCCGCGGCGGCCGCCCCGTCGGCCAGGGCCGCGGTGCCGCCGGCCAGCTCCCGCGACCCGGTCCGCAGCGCGCCCGTGCCGTCGACGAGCCGGGCGGCGCCGCGGTCGAGGTCGCCCAGGCCGACGAGCAGCTCCCGGGCGCCGTCGTCGGTGCGCGCGGCGCCGTCGGTGAGCTCGTCGGCGCCGTCGGCGGCCCGGTCCAGGGAGTCGTGGACGTCGCTGAAGGCCAGGTAGACGCCGTCGAGGTGGCCGGCCGTGGCCGTGCGCTGCAGGCCCGTGCGCACGCTCGCCGCCACCGTGTCGGTGACCTGGCTGACGACGTGGTTGACGGCGTCGTCGGTGGTGACGGTCAGCCGCGCGCTGCGGGGCGCGTCGCCCGTCGTGGAGGCCAGGGCGGCGGAGAAGTCCTGCGGGACGGTGAGGACGGCCGCGTAGTCGCCGTCGGCCAGACCCTCCCGGGCCCGCTCGGCGGTGGTGGCCTCCCAGGTGAACCCGGCGTCGGCGTCCGGTCCGGTCAGCTGCTCGACGAGGTCGGCGCCGGCCCGCACCGGCGTGGTCGCCCCGTCGGGCCCGGTGGCGGTGGCGGGCACGTCCTCGTCGACGACGGCCGCGCGCAGCCGGTCCAGGTTCGCGACCGGGTCGTGGTTGGCGCTCAGGTACAGGCCGCCGTACAGCAGCGGCACGACGACGACCACGAACAGCGCCAGCCGGGTGATCGTGGCGCGCCCGAAGCGGGCCAGCTCCAGGCCGGGCAGGGTCGTCGGGCGCGGGCGGCGCGGGCTCATCGGGGGTCCTCCAGGTCCACGACCACCACGGGGCCGGGGGTGTCGGCGGGCAGGTCGGTGCTGTCGGTGCAGGTGGCCAGGACCGTCAGGGGCCGCCCGGTGGCGGTGCGCAGCGCGGCCAGCGCCGCCCACGCCCGGCGGCGGTCCGCCGCGCGCCGCAGGGCGTCGACGTCGTCGACGGCCAGGGCCTCCGGGCGCCCCAGCAGGCCGAGGCCCGCGGCGAGCAGCGCGCGGTCCAGCGGCGGCAGGTCGCCGACGAGCGCGTCCGCGTCCAGGGCGGGCGCCTGCTCGCCGAGCAGGCCGCGCAGGTGCGCCAGCCGGTCCTCGACAGCGGCGCGGGTGGCCCACGGCCGCCACCACGGCTGGTGCAGGACGAGCCGCTCGGCCACGTGCTGGCCGACCGTGAGGACGTCGTCGAGGTCGTCGACCCCCCGCACCCCGCCCAGCGCCACGGCCCGGCGCACCGCGCTCGCCCCGCCGGGCAGGGAGTGGCCCAGGACGTCCAGGCGGCCGGCGTCCAGGCGCAGGCGCCCGGCGAGCGCCAGCAGCAGGGCCGTCTTGCCGCTGCCGGTGCCGCCGCGGACGACGACGAGCGCGCCGGCGGGCGCCTCCACGTCCACGCCCTCGAAGCCGGTGGCCGGGCGGCCGCCGCGCAGCGCCAGCCCGCGCCCGCGCACGGCCGTCGGCACCGCCCCGCCGTCCGCCCCGCCGCTCGGAGAGTCGTCCGGGGGGCCGGCCGGAGAGCCGTCCGGCGCGTCCTCGGGCGGGGCGGGGGAGGCGCCCGCGAGGTGACGGCCGCTCACGCGCCGGTCCCCGCGGACTCGTCCAGCGGGACGCTCAGGGCCAGCAGCACCCCGGTGAGCGCGTCGGCCTCCAGGCGCCGCACGGTCGCGGCGTCCTCCGGCCCGGCGAGCAGGGCGGGGGTGCTGAAGCCGTCGTGGACGGCGACGACGGCCTGGGCGGCCTCGGGAGCGGGGACGCCCAGGCGCCGGCCGGCCCGCCGGGCGCCCGCGGCGAGGAGGACCGCCAGGCGCGCCTGCAGCGCCGCGCGGTGCGCCGCCAGGGCCGCCGCGGCGGCGGGGTCGCGCAGGGCCTGGGCCGTGAACTCGGTGCGCACGAGCTGCCAGGTGCGCTCGCGCGGCAGGACGTCCAGGACGCGGGCGACGAGCGCGGCCAGGTCCGCGGGGTCCGCGGCGTCCTCGCCGGCGGGCTCGGCCAGGCGGGCGCCGACCTCGGTCAGGAGGGCGTCGGCCTGCTGGGCGAAGAGCGCGGAGACGACCTCGTCGAGGGTGGCGAAGTTGGAGTAGAAGGCGCCGCGCGTGTAGCCGGCGCGCTCGCAGACGGCCTCGACGCTGGTGCGGGCCAGGCCGGCGTCGGCGACGACGGCGAGGGCGGCGTCCAGCAGGCGCTGGCGGGTCCGGGCCCGGCGGGCCGTGAGCCCGGGTGGTTCAGTCACGGCAGCACCGTAACCCCTGCTCGATGCAGAACGTATCGAATACGGTCCGCATCGCAGGATGGCCGGGGTGAACCGCACCACACCACCCGCCGGGGCCGCCGTTCCCGCCGCAGCACCCTCAGCCGCTCCGTAGGGTGGTGCCACCTGCGCGGAGCGTCCGGCCGTGCGGGCCGATGGGGGGACACGCAGTGAGCAACCGGGGCGACCGCCCGGCGGAGCAGGACCGTCGCACCACGCAGAACGGGACCGCGGGGGAGCGGGGTGCGCGCACGGCCGTCGGCCGCGCCGTCCGCCGTCCCCGCACGTGGGTCGTGGCGGGCGCCGTCGCCGCCGTCGGCGGCGGGTACGTGGCCGCCGCCCTCGCCCTGGGCGGCACCGTCCCGCGCGGGACGACCGTGCTGGGCGCCGACCTCGGCGGCCTGGACCGCGCCGCCGCCGCAGACGCCCTCGCCGGCCCCGCCGGTGAGGTGCGGGGCCGTCCGCTGCCCCTGCGCGTCACCGGCGCCGGGGCCGCCCTGGACACCGGCCTCGACCCCGCGGCCGCCGGTCTGGCCGTCGACGTCGACGCCACCGCCGGCACCCTCACCGCCCCCGCCTGGGACCCGCGCGACCTGTGGCGCCACCTCGCCGGCGGCGGCGAGCAGCGCCCCGTCGTCGACGTCGACCGCGACGCCCTCACCGACGCCCTGCGCGCCGTCGCCGAGGACGTCGACGCGCCCGCCGCCGAGGGCGCCGTCGTCTTCGCCGTCACCCCCGCCGAGGGCGACGCGCCCGCGCGCGTCGAGCCGGTCGTCGAGGCCCCCGCCGAGGGCCGGTCCCTGGACGTCGCGGCCGCCGCCGACACCGTCGCCGCCGCCTGGCCCGCCGACGGCCCCGTCGAGCTGACCGCCGACGTCGAGCGCCCCAGCGCCGACGCCGCCGCGATCGAGGCCGCCGCCGAGGAGATCGCCCGCCCCGCCGTCGCCGGGGACCTCGTCGTCGCCGGCGGCGGGCGCGACGTCGTCCTGGCCCCGGCGGTGTTCGCCCCTGCGCTGGCCGTGCGGCCCGTGGACGGGACCCCCGAGCTGGTCGCCGACGGCGAAGCGCTGCAGGCCGCCGTGCTGGCCGCCGACCCGGGTTTCGAGGTGCCCGCGCAGGACGCCCGCATCGAGGTCGACGGCGAGGTGCCGCGCGTCGTGCCGTCCGTGGAGGGCAGCGACCTCGCCCCCGAGGACCTCGCCGGTGCCGTCACCGCCGCGCTGACCGTCCCCACCGCGACGGCGACCGGTACCGCGACGCCGACGGCGACCGGCACGGCGACCGCGGACCCCGGCCCGGCGCCGGAACCCTCCCGGCGCGCCGAGGTGGACCTGCGGCCCGCGGTGCCCGCGCTGACCACCGAGCAGCTGCAGCAGCTGAACGTCGTGGAGCGGATCTCCACGTTCTCCACGACGCTCACGTCCAACCGCGACCGCACCGAGAACATCCGGATCGCCGCGGCCGCGATCGACGGCACCCTGCTGCGCCCCGGCGAGGAGTTCTCCATGAACGACGTGGTCGGCGAGCGCACCCCCGAGCGCGGCTACAACCGCGCCGGCGTCATCTCCGGCGGCCGGCTCGTGGAGGACTACGGCGGCGGGATCTCCCAGCTGTCGACCACCCTGTTCAACGCGGTGTTCTTCGCCGGTCTCGACGAGATCGAGCACCGGCCGCACTCCTTCTACATCTCCCGCTACCCGGCCGGGCGCGAGGCGACGATCGACTGGCGCAGCATCGACAACCGGTTCCGCAACGACTCCGGCAACGGCGTCTACGTGCAGGCGTACGTCGCGGACGGCGAGGTCACCGTCTCGATGTACGGGACGAGGTTCCGCCAGGTGCGGGCGGAGTCCTCCGGCCGCTACGCCGCCACCCAGCCGCGCACCATCTACGACACCAGCTCGGACTGCTCCCCGCAGTCGGCGAACCCGGGTTTCACCATCGACGTCACCCGCGTGATGACGCCCGTCGGCGGCGGCCCGGAGGAGCGGGAGACGTGGACGACGCGGTACAACCCGCAGAACCGCATCGTCTGCGGTCCCGACCCCGCCACCGTGCGCCCCAGCCCGACGGCCACGCCGTCGCCGACGGGGACCCCCGCGCCGCCCGAGGCGCCGCCCGCGCCGGAGGGCGAGCCGGCCCCCGTCCCGGAGGGCTGACCTCACGCCGGGTCGACCAGGTCCCCGACCTGTCCCTCCGGCAGCACGATCCACCCCTCGCGGCGCGCCCGCTCCACCTCGCCGGGAGCGGGGGACGCGCAGCGCCCCAGCGCCGCCGCCCGCGCGGCCAGCGCCGCGACGAGCGCGTCCAGGGCGTCGTCCGAGGCCTCGCACAGCGCCCGGTGGGCGCCGACGTCCAGCCACGGCGTCCGCGCCAGCAGCCCCGCCACCAGCGCGGCGCGGGCGGACGCACCCTCGCGGCCCTTGTAACCGCGGTGCGCCAGGCCCCACCGGTGCAGGGACGCCGCCGGGTACACCTCGGCGACCACGCCCGTGCCCGAGCGGTCCACGGGCACCCCGGCCGCGGCCAGCCGCTCCAGCAGCACCGCGGCCCGCACCGCCGTCAGGCCGATGCGGTCCGTGGACACGCTCAGCGGCACGTACCCGGCGCGGCGCAGCACCCGGTCGGTGTGCCGGTACGCCACCCGCCGGCGCAGCTCCTCGCCGTCCGCACCCGGACCGGTGTCCACGTGCTGCGCCAGGCGCCCGGCGGTGTGCGCGGCGACGAACGCGGTGAACTCGTCCGGCCAGCCCAGCGGGCAGTCGATCCCCACCTTGTCGGCGGGCGCGCCCGCGGCCGCCACGACGTCGGCGTCGGTGGCGCCCAGCGCGAGGTGCGCGACCCGCGCCCGGCCCGGCGACCACTCGACGACGGCCAGCCCCGTGCGGGCCGGCTGGGTCGCGAGGTCCACGCCGACGGTGATCACAGGGTCACGGTAGGACCCGGCCGGCAGGAGCGGGCGACGTCACGCGCACGTCGGGGACCGGGCCGGCTTGCCGAACCCGCAACTCTCCTCGTCACGAGCGGGAGCGCTCGCGCAGTGTCGACGGTGACGGCCGCGCGGCGGCCGAGCCGGGACGGAGGTACAGGCGATGGCGGGGCAGTTCGACGGGCAGCGGGTCGACGGTCAGCAGGTCGGCCGGGAGTACGACGTGGTGGTCGTGGGAGGTGGACCCGCGGGGTTGAGCGCGGCCGTGGCCCTGGCCCGGTCCCGGCGCAGCGTCCTGGTCGTGGACGCCGGTGAGCCCCGCAACGCGACCGCGGGGCACGCCCACAACTACCTCGGGCGCGAGGGGGTCGTGCCGGCGGACCTGCTGGCCGACGGCCGCGCGGAAGCCGTCGGGTACGGGGCGCACGTGCTGGACGGGCGGGTGGTCTTCGCCGGCCCCGCCGGTCCGCCGGGAGACGGTGACGCTCCCGACGCCGGCCGGGGTTTCGACGTCCACGTGCAGGACGGCCCGACCGTCCGCGCCCGACGGCTGCTCATCACCACGGGGCTGACCGACCAGCTGCCGGCGGTCCCGGGCCTGGCCGAGCGGTGGGGCCGCGACGTCCTGCACTGCCCCTACTGCCACGGCTGGGAGGTGCGCGACCGGGCGATCGGGGTGCTGGCCGGGCCCGCCGGCGGGATGCACCAGGCGCAGCTGTTCCGCCAGCTCAGCGACTCGGTGACGCTGTTCACCCACACCGGTCCTGCGCTCAGCGCCGAGCAGTCCGAGGTGCTGGCCGCCCGCGGCATCGACGTCGTCGACGGGGAGGTGGTCGACCTCGACGTCGTCGACGACCGGTTGCGCGGGGTGCGGCTGGCCTCCGGGGAGACGGTCCCGCTGCAGGTCCTGGTCGTCGCCCCGTTCTTCGCGGCCAACGCGGACCTCCTCACCGACCTGGGACTGGCGGTCACCGAGATGGAGGTGGGCGACCTCGTCGTCGCCACCCACGTGGCCGCCGACCCCACCGGGGCGACCGCGGTGCCGGGGGTGTGGGTGGCGGGCAACGTCGCCAACCCCATGGCCCAGGTCGTGGCCTCGGCAGCGGCCGGCCTGATGGCCGGGGCGGCCCTCAACGCCGACCTCGTCGCGGAGGACACCCGGGTCGCGCTCGCGGCCCACCGCGCGCAGCGGGAGGTCGTCCGTGGCTGACGTCGGCACCTCCCCCGTCGCCCCGGTCCGCGACCCGCTGACAGCCACGGCTGACCGGCCGCCGGGCAGCTGGTGGTCGCTGGACGAGGCGAGGTGGATCACGCCGGTCTGACCGGCCGCGGGGCCGACCGACCGGACGGTGGAGGCTCACCCGACGGGCCTCCCGCCGTGCCACCGCTACCCCCGGCAGGCGGTCCGCAGCTCCTGCACCACCGTCCGCGCGGCCGTGCGACCCGTCCGGGTGGGGACCAGCGGGTGGACGTGGACCTGCCCGACCGCTTCGTGGAAGGCGACCCGGACGCCGCTGCCGCGGGCCTTCTCGACCAGCAGGTGCGCGTCGGGGTTGAGGATGTCGCGGGTCCCGCTGAACACGCTCAACGGCCCCAGGCCGGTGAGGTCCCCGAACAGCGGGCTGACGGCCGGGTCGGTGAGGGGCAGCTCTCCGCGCCAGGCGTCCGCGAAGAACCGTCCCCCGGGCCGTCCCAGCCACGGGTCCGTCGGCTGCACCTGCGGGATCCGCGGATTGCTCCACGTCAGGTCCAGCGCCGGGGCGATCAGCACGGTCAGGGGCAGGACGGTCCCCGCGTCGCGCAGCCGCAGCGCCGCGGACAGGGCGATCTGCCCGCCGGCGGAATCACCCGCCAGGCACGTCGACCCGTGGGTGTCGACGTTGCGGCGCACCAGGTCCACGATCCGCTCGCCCACCGGCGCGGCGCTGCCGCGGGGCAGCAGCGGGTAGATCGGGACGGTGACCGTCGTGCCCGCCCCGGCGGCGACGTCGGCCGCCAGCTTCCAGTGCTGCGGGGAGATCTCGTTCACCCACCCCCCGCCGTGGACGTAGACGACGCTCCCGGCGGGTGCGGCTCCGGTGGCCGGGGTGAGCGTGTACACCGGCCAGTGCCGGTCGTCGGTGACCTCCACGCGCACGTCGCGGCGCAGCCGCCGCGGGGGACCGTAGGGCCGGGGTCGCACGGTCGCCTCCCGCAGCCGCTGCCGCGCCCCCTCGACGGTGGCGAAGGGCCGGTTGGCCCGGCGCAGGCGCAGGTACAGGGGGACCACTGCGTCGGGGACGTCGACCACGGTGCGCAGCTCCCTCCGGCGGACTCGGCACCGCGCAGTCTGCCCCCAAGACCCGATCAGTTCGACGGCGGAGCGGGCGCCGACCCCTTCGCGACCGCGCCGACCGCCGGGAACGAGACCCCGGTGAGGTCCTCGGACACGCCCCAGATCCGTGCGGCGTCCTCGGTGCTGCGCAGCGGCCGGTACAGCTCCTGCTCAGCCGGGGGGCCGCTGATGTGCCCGGGGCCGCTGGGCCCGTACAGGCGCCCGGGGCGGGCGTCGGGGGAGGTCGCCGCGAACAGGGCGGGCAGCAGCGCCGTCTCGACGGTGCCGGCCAGGCCCGCCCGGGACATGAGCCCGATGAGGCGCCGGCCGCCGGTCTCCCGCGCGCGCCCGACCTCCGGGCGCGCGGCGAGCAGGTTCGTGGGGGCCACACCGGGGTGGGACAGGTCGCTGGTGATGCCCCACCCGGCCGCCCGCGAGCGCCGCTCCAGCTCCAGGCCGAACAGCCCGAACGCGATCTTGGAGTGGCTGTAGGCGCGCTGGCCGTGGTACGAGCGCCGCCAGTTCGGGTCGTCCCAGTTGATGCTCCCGGAACGCGCGGCGATGCTGATCTGCGAGGTGACGCGGGCCCGCCCGGCGCTCAGCAGCGGCAGCAGGTGCGCCACCAGCGCGAAGTGGCCCAGGTGGTTGGTGCCGAACTGCAGCTCGAACCCGTCGGCGGTGGACTGCCGGTCCGGCGGGGTCATCACGCCCGCGTTGTTGATCAGCAGGTGGACCGGGCGGCCCTCCTCGCGCAGCGTCGCGCCGAGCGCGGCGACCGAGGCGAGCGAGGACAGGTCCAGCTCGCGCAGCGAGACCCGCGCGCCGGGGACGCGCCGGCGGACCTCGGTGACCGCGGCCTCGCCCTTGCGGGGGTTGCGCACGGGCAGGACGAGCTCGGCGCCGGCCGCGGCGAGGCGGGCGGCCAGGGCCAGGCCGACCCCGTCGCTGGCTCCGGTGACGACGGCGGTCTTCCCGGTCAGGTCGGGGACGGTGGTGGTGGAGCGGTGGCGAGGCACGGTGTCTCCCAGGGGTGTCGGACGCGGGTCCCGCGCCCCGGCCCCCTCCGCGGGGCTGCCGGGTGTCGCGGCCGCTGGTCGTCGCACCGGTTGTCCGGCTGGTGCGTGCTCCCGAGCCTGCCCGCCCCGCCCGGGCGCATCCACGGCCTGACGGACCGTGGCTGGGCGGTCCGCGGGTGCGGGGCGTGCGGTGCGTCGAGGACGCTCAGCCCCGCGCCGGGGCCGGACGGCGACTCAGGCACCGGCCGTCCCCGCCCGCAGCGCCGGGCCCAGCAGCAGGCCCCCGTCGACGACGATCTCGGCGCCCGTGACGAAACCCGCCTCGCGCGAGGTCAGCCACAGCAGCACGTCGGTGACCTCCCGCGGTTCCGCCAGGCGCGGCACGGCGAGGGCGTCGGGGGAGAAGGCGTCGGCGATGACGGTCTCGGAGCCCGGGACGGGGTCGTGGACGAACGGCGTGGAGACGACGCCCGGGTGCACCGAGTTCACGCGGACGCCGTCGCGGCCCAGTTCCAGCGCGGCGGTGCGGGTCAGTCCGCGCACGGCCCACTTGGCGGCGGTGTACGGCGCGAAGAGGGCGGTGCCGGTGTTCGCCATCGTCGAGACGACGTTGACGATCGAACCGCCGCCCGCGCGGCGCAGCGACGGGGCCACCGCCCGGATGCCCAGGAACGTGCCGGTGGTGTTGACCGCGAGCGCGCGCGACCAGTCCGCGAGGTCGGTGTCCTCGATCGTGGCGGGCGGCGTCTGCAGCCCGGCGTTGTCGACCAGGACGCTGACCGGCCCGAACCTCTCCTCGGTGACGGCGACCGCGCGCGCCCAGTCGCCGGGGTCGGTGACGTCCAGGTGGACGAACTCGGCCCGCTCGCCCAGTTCGTCGGCCAGGGCCCGTCCCTCGTCGTCGCGGCGGCCGGTGACCACGACGCGCGCGCCCTCGGCGTGGTAGCCGCGGGCGTGCGACGACCCCATGCCGCCGGTGGCCCCGGTGATCAGGACGACGTCCTGCGTGTACCGCTCGTGCATCGGTTCCTCCTCTGAGGTGAGTCGGTCGACTCACCTCACGCGAGGATGACCCCGACGGTGAGGTGAGTCAAGTGACTCACCTTCCGGTACCGTCGGTGCGTGCCCGGTACGTCCTCGTTCCACCAGCGGGTCGCCGCCGACAAGCGGGCCGCGATCCTCGCCGCCGCCAGGACGCTGTTCGCCGACCAGGGGTTCGCGCGGACCTCCCTCGCCCAGGTCGCGGCCGCGGCGCAGGTCTCCAAGGCCACCCTGTTCAAGCAGTTCCCCACCAAGGACGCCCTGTTCGACGCGATCGTCGAGGAGGTGTGGGCACCCCGGGCGCACCTGACCGACGACCTCGACCCCGCCGACCCCGGGACGGGGCTGCGGGCCGTGGGCGCGGTGTACGCCGAGCTGCTGGGCCGGCCGGACACCGCCGGGCTCTTCCGCCTCGTCATCGCCGAGGCGCCCTCGTCCCCCGACCTCGGGCGCCGGCAGTTCGACCTCGGCAAGCTGCCGTTCTTCGACGAGGTGCGCCGCTACCTCCGGGCCACCGCCGACGCCGGGTCGCTGCACGTGCCGGACCCGACGACGGCGACGACCCAGTTCCTCGGCATGATCTCGAACTTCGTGCTGTGGCCCCGGATGTTCCTCGTCGACTGGAACCCCTCGGACGCCGCCGTCGCCCACCAGGTCGAGGAGGCCGTGCTGACCACGCTCGCCCGCTACGGCGCGCGGTAGCCGGTGCCGGGCGTCCTCCCGCGGCCGCGGGGGACGTCGGCCGGTGTCGCGGTCGTGCCGCTGCCCCCGTCGCCGCGACGTCGTGCGAGCGTCCTCAGAACCGCTGCCAGCCGCCGTGCACCTGCCGGGTGGAGGCGTCGAAGCTGTACCAGCTGCCCTGCCCGGGCTGGTCGAACCGGCGGTCGATCGCCGCTCCGCGCAGCGCGCACTGCAGCAGCGTGCCCACCCCGCCGTGCGTGGCGATCACCACGCCACCGCCCTCGGGGACGCCGGCGACTCCCCGCGCGCGCTCCAGGACCCGGTCCACCGCCCGCACGACGCGCCGCTGCGCGTCCGCCGCCGTCTCCCAACCGCGCACGCTGCGCCCCGGGTCGGCGAAGAACGCGTCGGCCAGCACCTCGAACTCCCGCGGTGGCACGAAACCCGTCGCGCTGCGGTCGTTCTCGCCCAGCTCGGCGTCCACGTGCACGGCGCACCCGCTGACCGCGGCCACGGCCTGCGCCGTCCGCAGCGCCTTGCGCTCCGCGCTGGAGGCCACGAACGCCGCCGACCGGGCCCACGGCAGCGCCGTCAGCCGCTGCAGCCGCTCGTACCCGGCCGGCGACAGGTCCCACTCCGGTACCGGCACGGCCGGGTCGACGAGCACCTCGGGGTGGGACACCACGTGGACGATCACCCGGACAACCTCCCAGAGCGCGGGGCGCCGCCGCGGGACGACGGGACCACCGGCCCCCGCCCGCCCGCGCGCGACCGGTCACGACGGGGGGCGGACCTGCCCGGCGTCGGGGAACTCGGCGACACCGGCGTCGTCCAGCGGCGCGAGCTCCAGGTAGCTGAGCCGGTCCTCGTCGACGAACAGCAGGAGCAGCGCCCCCGGCGCCGACGCCTCCAGCACGACGCGCCCGTCGCCGCTCGCCGGGGTGCGGCCGGCCGCGTCGGTCAGCTCCACCGAGGGGCAGGTGCCGCACCCGCAGCGGCGCCCGGCGAGGGTTCCCGGCACCTGCGCCGACCACCGGGCGCGGTCCTCCGCGGTGACGGGACGGCCCCCGGCGGAGCCGGTGCCGCGCTCCAGCAGCGCCGTGAGCGCCCCGCGCTCGCGGTCGGTGAGCGGGCGGGGCGGCGGGGGAGGGGACGCCGTCGTCACAGGGGCATCCTCCCGCCGCGCCCACCCGCGGCGCGAGCCCCGCGGGCCGGTGGGGGTCAGCCCGGCGGCCGGTGGCAGACCGCCTCGACGTTGTTCCCGTCCGCGTCGCGGACGAACACCGCGTAGTAGTGCTCGTGGTACTCCGGCCACACGCGGGGCGCGTGCAGGACCTCCGCGCCCGCGTCGAGGGCCGCCGCGTGCACGGCGTCGACGGCCTCCCGCGTCGGGGCGCCCAGCGCCAGGTGCACCGGGCGCGAGCCGTGCCCCTCCGCCGGCGCGCACCACAGGTCCGGTCCTCCGCCGGGTCCGGCCAGCCCGACGACCGGACCGGCGGGCGTGGGGAACCGCAGCGCCTCGCGCACCCCCAGCGGGGCGAACACCCGCAGCCAGAACTCCGCCGAGGCCGCCGGATCGACGCACGGCAGGCCGACGTGGTCGATCACCGCGACCCCTCCCGCGGCAGTTCCTGCAGCGCCCACGCATTGCCGTCGGGGTCGGCGAAGAACACGAACCGGCCCCACGGCTGCTCGTCCACCTCCGTGCACCCGACCCCGCGCGAGAGCAGGTCCGCCCGCGCCGCGTCGACGTCCGCCACGACGCACTGCACGCCCTTCTGCGACCCCGGCGGCATCGTGCCGGTGAAGGAGTCGAGCACGATCGAGCAGGCCGACCCCGGCGGGGTGACCTGCACGAAGCGGGTGGCGTCGTCCACCCGCACGTCGTGGTCGAGCGCGAAACCGCACCCGTCCACGTAGAACCCGATCGCGCGGTCGACGTCGGTGACGGGCACGGTCAGCAGTTCGATCCTCACGTCCACGGTGTCCTCCTCGCCGTTCCTCCTGGTGCCGACGACGCTAGGAGCCCAACAGGACAGCTCCTGTCCTGGTGCGCTGCCAGGATCGGAGCCGTGTCGGGGACCACCGCGAGGGCGCTGGAACTGCTCGGCCTGCTGCAGACCCACCGGCAGTGGACGGGCCCCGAGCTCGCCCGCCGCCTCGGCGTCACCGAGCGCACCCTGCGCCGCGACGTCGAGCGCCTGCGCGCGCTCGGCTACCGCGTCACCTCCGTGCGCGGGGCCGCCGGCGGGTACCGGCTGGAGGCCGGCAGCGACGTGCCGCCCCTGCTGCTCACCGACGCCGAGGCCGTCACCGTCGCGGTGGGCCTGCGCGCGGCCGCCACCCAGGGCCTGGCCGACGGCGAGCACACCACCGCCTCGGCGCTGGCGAAGTTCGAGCAGGTCCTGCCGCCGGTGCTGCGCCGGCGCGTCAACGCCCTCGCCGACCACCTGCAGCCCTCCGGCCCGCGCGGGCGGCCCGTGCCCACCGACCTGCTCAGCCGCCTCGCGCTGGCCTGCCGCGACCGCGAGCAGGTGCGCTTCCACTACGTCTCCGGCAGCGGGCAGGAGACCCGCCGCCGCGTCGAGCCGCACGCCCTCGTCGCCGAGGCGCGGCACTGGTTCCTCGTCGCCCACGACCTCGACCGCGCCGCCTGGCGCACCTTCCGCCTCGACCGCGCCTCCGCCCTGCAGCCCACCGGGGTGCGCTTCGCGCCGCGCCCCCTGCCCACCGCCAGCGCCGCCGAGCTCGTCGCCCGCGCCGTCTCCGGCGCCGACCGCGCCCGCGTGCGGGTCGACGTCCACCTCGACCTGCCCCTGGAGGAGGCGCGCGCCCGCTTCGGCTGGTGGCTGCGCGACGCCGTCGCCGACGGCGCGGGCGGCACCCGCTGGCCGCTCGCCGTCGAGCACCCCGAGCAGGTGGCCACCGCCCTGCTGTGGATCCCCGAGGACGTGCCCCACCGGCTGTCCGCTCCCCCCGAGGTGCGCGCCGCCGTGGCGCGCGCGGCCCGGCGCCTGCTCGCCCACGCAGACCCGCCGGGTGGGTCCGACCCGCCGGACCAGCGCGGCGAGCCCGGCGAACCCCGGGGGCGCCCGCGCCGTTGACCCGGCAGGGGCCGCGACCGGCGGCGCGCGGGGGGAGGCACGGTGGCGCAGCAGGAGCAGCAGCAGGAGCAGCGGGGGACGGGACGCCGGCGCCGGCGCTGGCCGTGGGTGGTCGCCGCGGTCGTCGTGGTCCTGGTCCTCGCCGGGACGGCCCTGGCCGTCTTCGCCGGGCCCGCCCTCTACGCGCGGTTCGTCGCCGGGGAACCCGACGCCCAGCTCGCCCCCGCCGCCACTCCCACCGCCACCGCGACCGCCCCGGCCGCCGGGGCGCAGCTCGACGGCACCTGGACGGTCGCCGCGGGCAGCGTCGCCGGGTACCGCGTCGCCGAGGTCCTCGAGGGGCGCGACATCACCGTCACCGGGCGCACCGAGGAGGTCGACGGCGAGCTGACCGTGACCGGTGGCGAGCTGACCGCCGCCGTCCTCACCGTCGACCTGGCGAGCGTGGCCACCGACTCCGGCAGCCGCGACCAGTACTTCCGCAGCTCCGTCGTCGACGTCGCCACCCACCCCGACGCCGTCTTCACCCTCACCGGGCCCGCCCCCCTCGGCGGCCTGGAGGAACCCGGCGCGGCCGTGACCGTCGAGCTGACCGGCACCGTGTCCCTCAACGGCCAGACCCGCCCGGTCACCGTCCCCGCGGCCGTCGAGCGCACCGGCGAGGACGCGGTCACCGTGACCGGTGCCGTGCCCGTGACCTGGACGGACTTCGGCGTCGTCCCGCCCGACCTGGGCTTCGTGGCCGTCGCCGCCGACGGCGAGCTGGAGTTCTCCGTCCTCGCCGCCCGCGGCTGACGCGCCCGCCCGCTGTCCCCCGGTCGCGGGCCGGTCGCGGGAGGGCGGCGAAGCGCGCGATCACCTGCGCCGAGCCCGGACCGTCCCTAAGGTCGCTCCCGTGGCAGCCGGAGCAGCGGTCGACCCGCTCCTCCTGCGGGCGTGGCAGGAGGTGTCCGAGGGCATCGTCGTCCTCGACGCCGAGCACCGCTGGGAGGTGCTCCACGTCAACGCGACCGGCGCCCGCCTGCTGGAGCTGCCCGTCGAGCAGGTCGTCGGCCGCCCCTTCGCCGACCTCTTCCCCGACGCGGGCGGCGCCGGTTGGCGGGCCGCGCTGGCGCGCACCCGCGAGACCGAGGACCTCGTCACCTGGACCGGGCAGGTGCCCGGCCGCGAGCTCTGGTTCACCGCCCGCGCCCAGCGCGTCGACGGCAAGGTGCTGTGCGCCTTCCGCGACGTCACCGAGCAGCACCGCGTGGAGGTCGAGCGCGACGAGCTGCTGCGCACCACCCAGGAGGGCCTGGAGCACACCCGCCGCCTGCTGCGCCTGTCGCAGGCGCTGACCGCCACCGAGACGCTGCAGGACGTCGCCGACGCCGTCGTCGAGGTCGCCCGCCGCGAGTTCGGCGCCGCCTACGCCGCGCTGTCCGTCGTCGACCACGAGCGCGGCCTGCTGCGCACCCCGTTCTCCGGCGAGTACGCCGAGGGCGCCGTGGAGCAGTGGACCGACCTGCCGCTGGACGGCCCGGGCCCCGGCACCCTCGCCCTGCGCACCGGCCGGCCCCGCTTCGACGACGCCGCCGCCCTGCACTCCGAGTTCCCCGAGCTGGCGCACCGCTGGCGCGCCGCGGACGTGCGCTACGTCGTCACCGTGCCCCTGTTCGCCCGCGACGCCTCCGTCGGCCTGCTGACGATGGTCTGGCACGAGGACCTGTCGCTGGACGAGAACCAGCGCGCCCTGCTCGTCGCGCTGGCCACCGGCGCCACCCAAGCGCTGCAGCGCGCGCAGCTGCTCGCCGAGCGCACCCGCACCGCGCGGACCCTGCAGCGGGCCATGCTCACCCGCAGCCTGCCGCAGCCGGACGACCTGCAGGTCATCGCCCGCTACGTCGCCGCCGGCGGCGCACAGGTCGGCGGCGACTGGTACGACGTCCTGCTGCTGCCCACCGGCAGCACCCTGACCGTCATCGGCGACGTCGCCGGCCACGACGTGCGCGCCGCCGCCGCCATGGGGCAGCTGCGCATCGCGCTGCGCGCGCTGGCGGTGGACCGCGACGACGGCCCCGCGGCGCTGCTGACCCGCCTGGAGAGCGTCGTCACCTCCCTGGGCGACGAGCAGCTGCTGGCCAGCTGCCTCGTCGGGCGCGTCGAGCAGCGCCGCGACGCCGACGACCGGGACCGCTCGCTGCGCTGGTTCCGCTGGGCCAACGCCGGGCACCCGCCGCCGCTGCTCGTGCAGGCCGACGGGCGCACCCGGCTGCTGACGTCCCCGCCGGAGCTGATCGTCGGCACCGGCGCCGGCCTGGAGCGCACCGACCACCTCGTGGCCGTACCGGCCGGCTCGACGCTGCTGCTGTACACCGACGGCCTCGTCGAGCGCCGCCGCGGGGACCTGGACGCGGGCCTGCAACGGCTGCGGGCCGTCGGCGGGGTCCTGGCCCACCCCGACCTGGGCGCCGGCGTCGACGCGCTGCTGGCCGAGATGGGCGCCGACGGCGACGACGTGGCCGTCCTCGCCGTCCGCTTCCACCCCCAGGGCTGAGGCCCGCCCGCCCGCCTACGATCGGCGCCGTGGCGGACGAGGACCAGCACCAGCACGAGCACGACGGCCGGCCGGGCGAGCGGGAGCCCGTCGTGTTCGAGGGGCGCACCGGGGCGGTGCACCCCATCACCACCTACGGCACGCCCGTCCTGCACCGCCGCTGCCGCCCGGTCACCGCCTTCGACGACGACCTCGTGCAGCTGGTCGCCGACATGTTCGCCTCCATGGCCGCCGCCGACGGCGTCGGGCTGGCCGCCAACCAGATCGGCGTCGACGCCGCCGTCTTCGTCGTCGACTGCCCCGACGACGACACCGAGCGCACCGGCCGCAACGTCGTCGCCCACGTCGTCAACCCCGTCCTGCACCTGCCCACCGGCCGGCGCCGCCGCCTGGACGTGGACGGGGAGGGGTGCCTGTCCGTGCCCGGCGAGTACGCCGAGCTGGGCCGCCCCGACAGCGCCCGCGTCACCGGCGTCGACGTGCGCGGCGAGCCCGTGGAGATCGTCGGCACCGGGCTGCTGGCCCGCTGCCTGCAGCACGAGAGCGACCACCTCGAGGGCGTCGTGTACGTGGACCGCCTGCCCGCCGGGCAGCGCGCGGAGATCCTCGCCGCCGCGGGGCTGGCGTGAGCGCGCCCGTCGTCCTGGGCGTGGAGACGTCCTGCGACGAGACCGGCGTCGGGCTGGTCAGCGACGGCGTCCTGCTCGGCGACGCGCTCGCCTCCAGCATGGACGCCCACGCCCGCTTCGGCGGTGTCGTGCCCGAGGTCGCCGCCCGCGCCCACCTGGAGTCGATGGTCCCGGTGGTCCGCCAGGCCCTCGAGGCCGCCTCGCTGGACCTCGCCGACGTCGACGCCGTCGCCGTGACCGCCGGGCCGGGGCTGTCCACCGCCGTGCAGGTCGGGCTGGCCGCCGCCAAGGCGCTCGCGTTCGCGCTCGACCGGCCCCTGTACGGGGTGCACCACCTGGCCGGGCACGCGGCCGTCGACGTCCTGGAGCACGGGCCGCTGCCGCCGCGCTGCGTGGCGCTCGTCGTCTCCGGCGGGCACACGTCCCTGCTGCTGCTGGGCGACCTCGCCCGCGACCCCGTCGTGCACCTGGGCGACACCACCGACGACGCCGCGGGGGAGGCGTTCGACAAGGTCGCGCGCGTGCTGGGCCTGGCCTACCCGGGCGGTCCGGCGATCGACGCCGCCGCCCGCGACGGCGACCCGCGCGCCATCGCCTTCCCGCGCGCGCTCTCGCGCCCCTCCGACCCGCCGTACGCGTTCTCCTTCTCGGGCCTGAAGACGGCCGTGGCGCGCTGGGTGGAGGCCCGCGCCGACGCCGGCGGCGAGGTGCCCGTGGCCGACGTGGCCGCCTCCTTCCAGGAGGCCGTGGCCGACGTGCTGACCCGCAAGGCGCTCGCGGCCTGCCGCGAGCACCGCGTCGACGCGCTGCTGCTCGTGGGCGGGGTGGCGGCCAACTCGCGGGTGCGGGCGCTGGCCGAGGAGCGCTGCGCCGCGGCCGGGATCCAGCTGCGGGTGCCGCGCCCGCGGCTGTGCACGGACAACGGCGCGATGATCGCCGCCGTCGGGGACCTGCTCGTGCGCGGTGGGGCCCCCGCCTCGGGCCTGGACCTGGCCGCCGACCCCTCGGCCCCGCTGACCGGCGCCCTGCTCGCCGGCCCCTGGACCTGAGCGACCCGTCGCACTCGACACCCCCACCGTGATCTTGCACCGAGTCACACGCCTCGGTCGCAGGATCGTCGATCACGCGGGTCGGCGTGTGACTCGGTGCAAGATCACGGCGGGGGGCGGGCGCAGCGTCGCGGACGGTTGGGGCACGCTGGGAGGCGCGCGGGCGTTGCCCGTGCGCGGACCGGGCGGACCGGTCGCGGACGGACAGGTGGAGGCAGCGTGCCCATCGACTACACCAAGCGGCCCGGCCAGCCCGCGGAGAGCACCCCGGCGAGCGCGCCGGGCGGCGCCCCCGCCGGCGGGGTGAACCTCAGCAAGGTGACGCTGACGAAGGCGGCGCCGCGCGTCTCGCTGACCAAGCAGGGCTCGGCCGGCGGCACCCTGCGCGTGCACCTGGCGTGGAACGCCCGCCCCGGCCAGGCGCCCGCCCCCGCCGGCGGCGGGTTCCTCGCCAAGCTCAAGCAGGCCGCCACCGGCGCGGCCGGCGACGGCGCGATCGACCTCGACCTCGGCGCCCTGTACGAGCTCGCCGACGGCTCCAAGGGCGTCGTGCAGGCCCTCGGCAACGCCTTCCGCGACCGCGGCACCGGTGACCCCCTGGTGTGGCTGGACGGCGACGACCGGCGCGGCGGCGGCGGGGAGAACCTGTACGTCGACCTGCGCGACCCCTCCCGGATCAAGCGCGTCCTCGTCTTCGCGTTCATCTACGAGGGCGTGCCGAACTGGGCGGCCGCCGACGGCGTCGTCACCCTGCACCCCGCCCAGGGCCCCGAGGTCGAGGTGCGCCTGGACGAGCACGACGACCGCTCCCCGATGTGCGCCATCGCCCAGCTCGTCTCCGACGGGCGCGAGGTGTCCGTGCAGCGCGAGGTGCGCTACGTCCAGGGCGGCCAGCAGGCCCTCGACGAGGCCTACGGCTGGGGCATGCGCTGGCGCACCGGGCGCAAGTGACCCGCTCCTCCCGGCGGTGAGCGCCGGCACCACCGGTACGGCGACCGGGCGCGGCGACGCCGGCGCGGTCGCGATGGTCCTGGGCGCGGCCGCGTCCGTGCAGGTCGGCGCCGGCGTGGCCGCGCAGCTGTTCCCGCTGGTCGGGGCGAGCGGCGCCACCGCGCTGCGCCTGGTCTGCGCGGCGCTCGTCATGGCCGTCCTCGTCCGCCCGCGGGTGCGCTCGTGGACGAGGCGGCAGTGGCTGCTGTCCGCGGCGTTCGGCGTGAGCCTGGCCGCGATGAACTCCGCCTTCTACGCCGCCATCGCCCGGGTCCCGCTCGGGGTGGCGGTGACGTGCGAGTTCCTCGGGCCGCTGGCGCTGGCGGCCGTCCTGACCCGCCGCGCCCGCGACCTGCTGTGGGTGGTGCTGGCGCTGGCCGGCGTCGTCGCGCTCGGCCTGGGCGGCGACGGCGCGGGCGGGCGCCTGGACCCGCTCGGCGTCGCCCTGGCCCTGGTGGCGGGGGGCTTCTGGGCCGCCTACGTGCTGCTCAGCGCCCGGGTCGGCGCGGCCGTGCCCGGCCAGGGCGGTCTGGCCGTGGCCAGCGTCGTCGCCGCCGTCCTCGTCGCCCCGGCGGGCGTGGCCGGCGCCGGCGCGGACCTGCTCCACGTCCACGTCCTGCTGCTGGGGCTGCTCGTCGCGCTGGCCTCCTCCGTCGTGCCGTACTCCCTGGAGCTCGTGGCGCTGCGGCGACTGCCCGAGCACACCTTCGGCGTGCTGCTGAGCCTGGAACCCGCGCTGGCCGCCCTCGTCGGCTTCCTGCTGCTGTCGCAGGCGCTGCCGGCCTCCTCGGTGGCGGCGATCGCGGTCGTCGTCGTCGCCAGCGCCGGCTCGACCCTCACGGCGCGCTCGCGCCCCGCCCGGGCCGGGACGCCGCGGACGCCGCGGACGCCGCTGCTGTGGCGGGCGCCACACCGGCGCCGCCACCCGGTGCCACGTGCGCGCGACGGGACCCGGACTAACCTCCTGCACGAGCCGACGGCGGCGCCGGTGCCGCCTCGGCAGGAACCAGCCCGACCGCCGAAGGAGACGTCGATGACGACCACCGAGGGTCCGAGCCAGCCGGCGCCCGTCGCCCCCGACCCGCAGTTCGCCGCCGAGGCCGTCGCCGGGGCCGACCTGTACGAGGCCGCGGCCGCCGACCGGCTGGGCTTCTGGGCGCAGCAGGCCCGCACCGCCCTGGACTGGGACACCGACTTCACCGACGTCCTCGACTGGTCCGGCGCCCCGTTCGCGAAGTGGTTCGTCGGCGGCAAGCTCAACGTGGCCGTCAACTGCGTCGACCGGCACGTCGCCGCCGGCAACGGCGACCGCGTCGCGCTGCACTTCGAGGGCGAGCCGGGCGACCGGCGCACCGTCACCTACGCCCAGCTGCAGGAGGAGGTCTCGCGCGCCGCGAACGCGCTGACGGCCCTGGGCGTGCGGGCCGGGGACCGGGTGGCGGTCTACCTGCCGATGCTCGTCGAGTCCGTCGTGGCGATGCTCGCGTGCGCGCGCATCGGCGCCCCCCACTCGGTCGTCTTCGGCGGCTTCTCCGCCGACGCCCTGCACTCGCGTATCAACGACGCCGAGGCGAAGGTCGTCATCACGTGCGACGGCTCCTACCGGCGCGGCAAGCCGACCACCCTCAAGCCCGCCGTCGACGCCGCCCTCGCCAAGGGCTGCCCCAGCGTCACGAACGTCCTCGTCGTGCGGCGCAACGGCGAGCAGGTCGACTGGACGCAGGGCCGCGACGTGTGGTGGCACGAGGCCCTGGAGGCCGCCAGCCCCGAGCACACCGCCGAGGCGTTCGACAGCGAGCACCCGCTGTTCATCCTCTACACCTCCGGGACCACCGGGAAGCCCAAGGGCATCCTGCACACCTCCGGCGGCTACCTGACCCAGACCGCGTACACGACCCGCGCGGTGTTCGACCTGCGCCCCGAGCGCGACGTGTACTGGTGCACCGCCGACATCGGCTGGGTCACCGGGCACAGCTACGTCACGTACGGGCCGCTGGCCAACGGCGCCACCCAGGTCATCTACGAGGGCACCCCCGACACCCCCGACAAGGACCGCTGGTGGTCGGTGGTCGAGAAGTACGGCGTGACGATCCTCTACACGGCGCCCACCGCCATCCGCACCTGCATGAAGTGGGGCGAGGAGTACCCGCAGCGCCACGACCTGTCCTCGCTGCGCGTGCTGGGCAGCGTCGGGGAGAACATCAACCCCGAGGCGTGGAGCTGGTACCGGCGCGTCATCGGCTCCGACCGCACCCCCATCGTCGACACGTGGTGGCAGACCGAGACCGGCGGGCACATGATCGCCCCGCTGCCGGGGGTGACCACCCTCAAGGCCGGGTCGGCGCAGGTGCCGGTGCCGGGGATCGTCGCCGAGGTCGTCGACGACGCCGGCGAGCCCGTCGCCCACGGGCAGGCCGGCTACCTGGTGCTGCCGGAGCCGTGGCCGTCGATGCTGCGCGGCATCTGGGGCGACGAGCAGCGCTACAAGGACACCTACTGGTCGCGCTTCCCCGGCAAGTACTTCGCCGGCGACGGCGCCAAGCGCGACGAGGACGGCGACATCTGGCTGCTGGGCCGCGTCGACGACGTCATGAACGTCTCCGGCCACCGGCTCTCGACCGCGGAGATCGAGTCGGCGC
Source organism: Kineococcus haloalkalitolerans (assembly GCF_050871905.1). Lineage (NCBI taxonomy): Bacteria > Bacillati > Actinomycetota > Actinomycetes > Kineosporiales > Kineosporiaceae > Kineococcus > Kineococcus haloalkalitolerans. The sequence continues at coordinate 9,431 of NZ_JBJLSH010000038.1, read as the reverse complement.
TCGTGTCGCACCCGGACGTCGCCGAGGCGGCCGTCGTCGGCGCCAGCGACGAGACCACCGGGCAGTCCGTCGTCGCGTTCGTCATCCTGCGCGGCGGCCACGAGGAGACCCCCGACACCGTCGCGGACCTGCGCGCGCACGTCGGCAAGGAGATCGGGCCGATCGCCAAGCCCAAGTCGATCCTCGTCGTGGCGGAGCTGCCCAAGACCCGCTCCGGCAAGATCATGCGCCGGCTGCTGCGCGACGTCGCCGAGAACCGCGAGCCGGGCGACGTCACGACGCTGACGGACTCCTCGGTGATGGACTCCATCCGCTCCGGGATGACGTCCACCGACTGAGCGGTCCACCCAGCACCGCCCACCCGCCGACCCCCGCACCGCCCACCCGCTCCTCCCTGCCGTGATCTTGCTGGGAATCCCTGCAAGATCACGGAGGGGAGGGGGGCGCGGGCGACCGGCCGGCCGTCCCTCGCCGTGATCGTGGACGGGCGAGCCCTCACCCGTCCATGATCACCACGGGGACCGGGGAAGGGGAGGGGCCGGGCACACGACCTGCACCGCCCGTGCGCGGGGCGGCCACCCGCGCCGGGGCCCGCTGCGGCACCGTGGTCGCGTGCAGGAGGGGACGACCGGCCGGCGCCCGCGGGCCGGCACGGGGGCGGCGCTGGTCGTGGGGACGGCGGTGTCGGCGGCCGTGGGGGCGGCCGTCGTCGCCGCCCCGCACTGGTGGGGCCTGGGCGGCACCCGCCCGTTCGCGTGGGCGGTCTCGTTCCGCCTGCCCCTGGGGCTGGGCCTGGCCGGCCTGGCCGGGCTCGCCGGCGTCGCGGCGCTGACGGGCCGGTCCGGCGGCCTCCGCCGGCAGCTCGCGGCACCGGTCGCGGCGGTGCTCGGGGTCGCCGCGGCCGGGTCGCTGGGCGTCACGCTGGCCCGCGGCCTGTCCGCCGGCTCCCTGCCGCCCGCCGGCCCGGCGGACGTCACCGTCGTGGCCGCCAACGTCCGGTTCGCCTCCGCCGACCGGGACGCCGTCGCGGACCTCGTCGTGCGGCACGGCGCGGACGCGCTGTCCCTGCCCGAGGCCGACCTCGCCTACGCGCGCGACGTCGCCGCCCGCGTGGCCGCGGCGGGCGGGCCGCGGATGCAGGTGCTCTTCCGCACCGACCGCGGCGACGGGCACGACCGCTACGGCACCGCGCTGCTGGTCGGCGACCGCTGGGGGCCCTACCGCGACACCGGCGAGCTGGACGACGGCGTCAAGGCCGTCGTGACGGCCGCGCCCGCGGCGGCCGAGGGACCTGTCTTCGCCGCCGCCCACACCGCGGCCCCCGTCAGCGCCCTGCTGGAGGCCTGGCGCGCGGAGGTCGCCGCCGTCGCGGACTGGTGCGGTGCGACGCCGGGCGCGCTGGTGGCCGGCGACCTCAACGCCACGCTCGACCACCCCGGCCTGGCCGGCGCCCGCGGGTGCGTCGACGCGGGCCGCGCCACCGGCACGGGCGCGCGCGGCACCTGGCCGCAGCGGGTGCCGGCCGCGCTGGGCGCGAGCATCGACCACGCCCTCGGCCACGCCGCGTCGTGGGAGCCGACGGGGACGGTGGTGGCGGACCTGCCGGGCAGCGACCACCGCGCGGTGGTGGCCCGCTGGCGCCCGGTCGCCGCGCCGGGCGGCGTCACCCGCTGACCACGCCGGGGCGCGCTGACACCCCCGGACGGGGGACTTGACCCACCGTCTACCCACAGGTTCGTCGGTTCTCCCGCGCGCACGGCCCCGGGCCCCTACCGTCGTCAGTGGTCGGCCACGTCCCCCTGATCATGGACGACCGGGCGTCGCCGTCGGTCCCCCCGCCGACGGCGGCGCGACCCCCACCGGCACCCCCGCCGGCACCCCGCCCGCCCCGCGCCCGTGCGGTCCCTCGCGTGTCGCGGGACCTGCCGCTGCAGCGCACCCCGCGGACGCCTAGGGTTCTCCTCGCCGCGCGAGACCGCGACCGGCCCGGCTGAGCGCCCCGCCGCTGACCGCGGCGGTGCGGAGGAGGAAGTGATGGCGACCCTGCAGGACCGACCCACCGCGGCAGCCCCGGAGCGCACGATCGGCCAGCTCGTCGCCGACGCCACCCAGGACGTCTCCGCGCTCGTCCGCTACGAGATCGCCCTGGCCAAGGCCGAGGTCACCGCCGACGTCAAGAACGCCGGCCTGGGCGCGGGCCTGTTCGCCGTCGCGGGCGTCTTCGGCTTCGTCGCCTTCGTCTTCCTCGGCATCACCGTCGCCTACGCCCTGCACGAGGGCGCCGGCTGGCCGCTGTGGCTGTCGTACCTGCTCGTCGCGGTCGCCCTGCTGGCCGTCGCGGGCGTCGCCGGTGCGATCGGCTTCGGCCGCGTGCGCAAGGTCCGCCCGCCCGAGCGCACCATCCGCAGCACCAAGGAGACCATCGCCGCGGTCAAGGCCGGCGTCAGCGGCGCGGCCAGCACCCGCTGACCGCGCTCACCACCGGCCCGGCGCCCGTGGCCCGCGCCGCCACCGACGTCTCGGCCGTCCTCGTCGAGGGGCCGTGGCGGCACCGGCTGGTCGCCGCCCACGGCGCCCGCTTCCACGTCGCCGAGATGGGCAGCGGCCCGCTCGTGCTGCTGCTGCACGACTTCCCGCAGTTCTGGTGGGCCTGGCGCGCCCAGCTGGAGGGGCTGGCCGCCGCCGGCTACCGCGCCGTGGCCATGGACCTGCGCGGGTACGGGGCCAGCGACAAGCCGCCCCGCGGGTACGACACCCCCACGTCCGCGGCCGACGTGGCCGCCCTCGTGCGGGCCCTGGGCGAGCGCGAGGCCGTCGTCGTCGGCCACGGCGTCTCCGGGCGCACCGCGTGGGCGCTGCCGTCCCTGCACCCGGCCGAGGCGCGCGCCGTGGTGACGGTCGGCGCCGCGCACCCGCTGCTGTCGCGCTCGGTGCTGCGCGAGCGCGTCTCGCGCACCGGCGCCGGGGTGACCGGGGCCGCGCTGCGCCGCCAGGTGCCCGTCCTGCCCGAGCGCTCCCTGCTGCGCGGCGACGGCGTCGAGCAGGTGCTGCGCTCGCGCTCGGGACCCGGCTGGCCCACCGCGGAGGACGTGCACCGCTACGCCGAGGCCGTCCGCGTGCCCTTCGTCGCGCACTCGGCGCTGGAGCAGCACCGCTGGGTCGTGCGCTCGGCCGTGCGCGCCGACGGCCGCCGCTTCGCCGCCGCGCTGCGCCCCGGCACGAGCGTGCCCGTCCTGCAGGTGCGCGGGCAGCTCGACCCGACCGTCGGGCGCGCCGCCCTGGACGCCGCCGCCCGCTACGCGCACGGCCCGCACCTGGTCGTGGAGGTGCCGGGCGCCGGCCACTACGTGCCCGAGGAGGCCCCGGAGCGGCTGACCGCCGTCCTGACCTCCTGGCTGGCGCGCCTGTAGGGCGTCCGTCCCGCTCCCGGTTCAGGCCGCCGCGCACGCCCCCGTGGGCACCGCCGACGACCCGGCCGCGGCGAGCGCGGCGTCCATCTCCGCCAGCGTCAGCGCGTAGCCGGTGTAGCGGTCGTCCAGCGAGCGGGCGAACACGACGCCGGCGACCTCACCGTCCTCGGTCAGCAGCGGCCCGCCGGAGTTGCCCGGCTCCACCGTCGCGTACACCGAGTACACCTCGCGGGAGACGACCGCGGCGTCGTAGATGTCGCGGCCCTGCGCCTGCAGCACCTGCCGCACGCGGGCCGTGGCCAGCGTGTACGGCCCGTCCAGCGGGAAGCCGGCCACGATCGCCGCGTCCCCGGGCTCCAGGCGCTCGCGGCGCGGCAGCGGGTCCGCGTCCAGGCCCGGCACCTCCAGGACGGCCAGGTCGCGCTGCGCGTCGAAGGCGATCACGGTCGCCGGGTACTGCCGGCCCACGCCCTGCGGCTGCACGAGCGGGGCGCTGACGCCGGCGACGACGTGCGCGTTGGTCACCACGCGCGCCGCCCCGTCGCCGCGCTCGGCGACGAACCCGCTGCCCTCCAGGCCCCGCTGGCAGGAGGCCGCCACCCCGGTGACCTTGACGATGCCCGGCTGGGCGGCGCGCAGGCCCTCCGTCTCGGGCACGGTGCTGGCCGGCGGGTCCACCGACCGGATCGGCTCGGGCGCCAGGCCGTCGAAGACGCGCGGGAAGCCGCTGGCCTGCGCCGCGGACCAGAACTGCGAGAGCACCGAGGCGGTGCGCGCGGGCACGACCTGGTCGACGGCGGCGACGACCCGCGAGCCCGTCACGGCGGACACCACCCCGGGCAGGGGCGCGGTGCGGGCCGCCCCGGCGACCACCCACAGCACCAGCAGGGTCGCGACCACGCTCGCCGCGGCGCCCAGCAGGGCGTCCACGGCGCGCGCGGGCGCCCACGAGACCGCCCGGCGCAGCCGCAGCCCGACGACCCCGAGGACGAGGCGGCCCACGAGCGCCAGCGCGAGGGTGCCGACGACCACGACGAGGGTGCGCTGGGCGCCCGGCGCCCAGTCGGCCACCACCCCCGGCAGCACGAGGACGCCGGCGGCGGCACCGCCGAGCAGCCCGGCGAGGCTGAACAGCCCGACGAGCAGACCCTCCCGGTAGCCGGCGACCAGCTGGGCCAGCAGCAGCAGGACGAGGAGGACGTCCAGGACGAGGGAGGGCGTCACCCGCGGTCCCCCCCGCCGGGCTCGCCGCCCCCGCTGTCCCCGCCGGCCCAGCGCAGCGCCTCGTCCAGGGTCAGCTCCGGGGTGCCGGGGGCCTCGGGGACGTCCAGCCCGCCCAGGGCGAGCACCCGCACGAGCACCTCGGCGGTGAACCCCCACACCAGCAGCCCGCGCACGGCGAACGCCGGTCCGGTGTACCCGCCGGGCCCGCGCACGCGCCGCCGGGCGCCGGGCGCGTGCAGCTCGGTCAGCGGCACCCGCTCCACGCGCGCCACCTCGGCGGGGTCGCGCACGCCGACCGGGCCGGGCGCGCGCCAGTGCGCCACGACGGGGGTGACCGCGTGCCGCGAGTGCGACAGCAGCAGGGCGGGCACCTGCCCGACGACGTCGACGCCCGCCGGGTCCAGGCCGGTCTCCTCGGCGGCCTCGCGCAGCGCCGTCGCGGCGGGGTCGGCGTCGCCCGGGTCGGCGCGCCCGCCGGGGAAGGCGACCTGGCCGGAGTGCTGGCGCAGCGTCCCGGCGCGCTCGGTGAGCAGCACCTCCGGGCCGGCCGGGCCGTCGGCGAACAGCACGAGCACGGCGGCGGGCCGGGCGTCCGCGCCGTCGTCCAGGCGGTGCTCGGGCCAGCCCACGTCCTCGGCGCGCAGCCCGGGCAGCGCCCCGGCCAGCGGGCGCAGCCACCCCGGCAGGTCCGGGTGCGGTGCGGACGGCGGGTGCGGGGCGCGGCCGGGGGCGCTCACGCGGGGACCGCCGCGCCGGGGACGTCCGGGCCCTTGACGAGGCGCGCGGCGCGCGCGGGGTCCGTCTCGCCCACGCCGTACGAGGGGCACAGCCGGGCCACGGGGCACGCCCCGCACGCGGGCCGCCGGCTGTGGCAGGTGCGCCGCCCGTGGAAGATCATCCGGTGGTTGAACATCGTCCAGTCGCGGCGGGGGATCAGCCCGGCGAGGTCGGTCTCCACCTTCACCGGGTCCTCGTGGACGGTGAACCCCAGCCGGCGCGAGAGCCGGCCGACGTGCGTGTCCACCGTCAGGCCCGGCACGCCGAACGCGTCGCCCAGGACCACGTTGGCGGTCTTGCGGCCCACCCCGGGCAGCGCGACGAGGTCCTCCAGCCGCCCCGGCACCTCCCCGCCGTGCCGCTCGACGAGCTGCGCCGACAGCCGCAGCAGGGCGTCGGCCTTGGCGCGGAAGAAGCCGGTGGGCTGCACGAGCGCCTCCAGCTCCGCGCGGTCCGCGCCGGCCAGGTCCGCCGCCGAGGGGTAGCGCGCGAACAGCGCCGGGGTGACCTCGTTGACCCGCTTGTCGGTGCACTGCGCGGACAGGACCGTCGCCACGAGCAGCTGCAGCGGGGTGGTGAAGTCCAGCTCGCAGTGCGCGTCGGGGTAGCGCTCGGTGAGGAGGCGGTGCACCCTGCGGGCCCGCCGCGTCCGCGCGAGGGGTGTCTCCGCGCGCAGCGGGGCCGGTGCGTCCACGCGCCGAGGGTACGTCGGGCCGCCCCGCGCCCGGACGGTCGGCCGGTGGCGGGGCGTGGCCGCCCGCGCGGGCGGGTGAGGCGCGTGGACCGGGAGGGTGAGCCGACCACCCGCGCGGTCAAGGCGGGCGGTGCCGGCGACGACGTGGACCTCGTGGAACACCCCGGACCCGCCGTCCCCGGCGACGACGCGCCCCCGCTCGAGGTGGCGGACGCGCCGGACGCCCCGCCGGCGACCCCGCTGGTGCTCCCGCCGGCGTCACCGCTGGACGCCCCGGCGGCCTCCGCGGAGCCGCGGAGCGCCACGGTCGCCGGGCCGGCCGGGCGCACCGGCGGCGGCGTCGGGGCGGCGCGCCGGGCCGTGCGCGTCGCGCGCGCCGAGCTGGACGCGCTGCCGCTGCCGCTGCTGCGCCGCCGCCGCGACCTGCTCGGCGACGAGGTGCGCCGGGTGGGCCACTGGGCCCGGCTGGTGCGCGCGCGCCGGGACCTGCTCGTCGCCGGTGTCGTGGAGCTGGAGGACCTGCGGGTGCCCGTGGAGGCGGCGGCCGGCGGCGGTCCCGTCGAGCGGTGGCTGGCCGCCCGCGGCGGGCCGCTGGCCGACCCCGGCGCGGGCCTGCGCGCGCTGGTCGGGGTGCGCCCGGCCGAGGCGGACGGGCGCAGCAGCGAGGAGCTCGCCCGGGCCTCGCGCACGCTGCGGCTGCTGGAGGACTACGGCGCCGCCCTGGAGGAGGAGCTGGCCGTCGTCGCGCAGGCCCTGGGCGCCCGCCCGCTGCCGGTGCGGCGCCCGCCCGCCGGCTGACCCCCCGCCGGGTCCGTCCGCGTCCTCCCGGCCCCTCCGCCGGGGGACGGCGCCCGCGCAGCGGCGAGCCCGATCGTGAGACGTGCGGCACACTGGCAGCGCGTCGAGACCACCGGCCACGCACGGGCGTGGCGGCCCGGCGCCGGCACGGAGGGGAGCACGGGTGAGCCAGGGCCAGGGGGACGCGGCGGTCGACGCGGGCGGGGACACGCTGAGCGACGTCGTGCGCCGGGCGCCGCTGTTCGCCGCGCTGGACGAGCCGGCCGCGGCGGAGCTGCTGCGGTCCATGGAGCCGGTGCACCTCGAGCGCGGTGAGCAGGTGTTCGCCGAGGGCGACCCGGGCGACCGCGTCTACGTCGTGCGCTCGGGCAAGATCAAGCTGGTGCGCCGCTGGCCGGACGGCCGGGAGAACCTGCTCGCGGTCCTGGGGCCGGGGGAGATGTTCGGCGAGCTGTCCCTGTTCGACCCGGGCCCGCGCACCAGCTCGGCGCGCGCCGTGTCCGAGTCGGACCTCGTGGCCCTGAACCACGAGGAGATGATGGCCTGGCTGCAGCGGCGCCCCGAGGTCGCCAAGCACCTGCTGCAGGCCCTCGCCCAGCGGCTGCGCCGCACCAACGTGGCGCTGGCCGACCTCGTCTTCACCGACGTGCCCGGTCGCGTCGCCAAGGCGCTGCTGGACCTGTCGCGCCGCTTCGGGCGGCCCATCGCCGACGGCCTGCTGGTGGCGCACGACCTGACGCAGGAGGAGCTGGCGCAGCTGGTCGGCGCCTCGCGCGAGACGGTGAACAAGGCGCTGGCCGACTTCGCCTCGCGCGGCTGGCTGCGCCTGGAGGCCCGCGCCGTCGTCCTGCACGACGTCGACCGCCTGGCCCGCCGCGCCCGCTGACCCCGCGGGGACCCGCCCCACCCACCCCGCCGTGATCTTGCACTGAGTCACACCCGTCCTGCCGGCGCCACGACCCGGCAGGACGGGTGTGACTCAGTGCAAGATCACGGCGGGGTGATGGGGTCAGGCCGGCAGGCGGAGGTCGAGGTGGCGCAGCTGCGCCTCGACCGACCAGCGCGCCGCGCGGGCCAGGGGCTCCGGCAGCGGCCCGTGCACGGCCAGGACCACGGCCGCGACCGTCCCCGCGCCCGCGTCGACCGCCGCGCGCACCTGCTCCAGCCGCTGCAGCCGGTGGTCCAGCTGCTCGCGCACGACCGCCCGGCCGTCGCGGCGGGCGGGGCCGTGACCGGGCAGCAGGACCTCCGCGTCCGGCTCGGTGGCCAGCCGTCCCAGCGAGCGCAGGTGGTCGCCCAGGTCGCCGTCGGGACCCACGACGGTGCTGCCGCGGCCCAGGACGACGTCCCCGGACAGCAGCGCCCGGTCCGCGGGCACCAGCACCGACAGCGAGTCGGCGGTGTGGCCGGGGGTGCGCAGGAACCGCAGGAGGAGCCCGCCGACCTCGCGCTCCTCGCCGTCGGCCACGTCGGCCCGGCCGACGACCTCCGCGCCCGGGCACGCGGCCAGCAGCGCGGGCAGGGCGCCGGTGTGGTCGGCGTGGTGGTGGGTGAGCACGACGAGCGCGCACCGCAGGCCCCGCCCGGCCAGGTGGGCCAGGACGGCGTCGCGGTGCGCGCCGGTGGACGGGCCGTCCTGGCCGGGGTCCACGACGACGGCGTCGCGCGCCCCCGGCTCGGCGAGGACCCAGGTGTTCGTGCCGTCCAGCGTCAGCGGGCCGGGGTTGTCCTGCAGGACGCAGGTGGCCCGGTCGGTGACCGGGCCACCGCGCCAGGGCGCGTCAGGAGCGGACACGCACCGTGATCTCGACCTCGACGGGTGCGTCGAGGGGCAGCACCGCGACCCCCACGGCGCTGCGGGCGTGCTGGCCCGCGTCCCCGAAGACCTCGTGCAGCAGCTGGCTGGCGCCGTTGACGACACCGGGCTGGCCCGTGAACGCCGGGTCGCTGGCCACGAAGCCCGTCACCTTCACGACGCGCTCGACCGCGTCGAGGCCACCGGCGACGCTCGCGGCGGCGGCCAGGGCGTTCAGCGCGCAGGTGCGGGCCAGCTCGGCGGCCGTGCCGGGGTCGACGCTCCCGTCGCCCTGCCCGACCTTGCCGGTGACGGGCAGCTGCCCGCCGGTCACCGGCAGCTGCCCGGAGGTGTGCACGAGGTCGCCCTCGCGCACCGCCGGCACGTACGCGGCCAGCGGCGCGACGACCTCGGGCAGCTGCAGGCCGAGCGCGGCCAGCCGCTCGCTGGGGGAGGTCACCCTCAGCCCTTGGGGCGCTTGAGGTAGGCGACGAGCCCGTTGCCGTCCGGGCCCGTCACGACCTGCACGAGCTCCCAGCCGTCGGACCCCCACTGGTCCAGGATCTGCTTGGTCGCGTGGACGATGAGGGGGACGGTCGCGTACTCCCAGGTGGTCATGGCGGCCACCGTAGTGGGGGGGGGGGGGGGGGGGGGGGGGGGGGGGGGGGGGGGGGGGCGGGGGGGGGGGGGGGGGGGGGGGGGGGGGGGGGGGGGGGGGGGGGGGGGGGGGGGG